>DATDQL010000032.1:0-3531 GCA_035292305.1 Thermoplasmatota archaeon | reverse complement strand
GAGGAGCGACGGTCAATGACCGAGCGCATCTTCCTCGAGGACCCGAATCGCGCGCACTGCCTCGCCGACGTCGTCGACCGACGCGGCCGAGCGGTCATCCTCACGCGCAGCGTCCTCTACGGCACGTCGAGGGCCTACGGTCACGAGCAGCCCCCAGACCGCGGCCATTTCGTCATCGTCGGAGGGAACCCCCAAGCGGTTCCCGCCGGCGCGCCGCGGGGCGGCGCGCCTCCCCCCTCCGGCCGAGGCCGGAAGATCAAGGTCGCCCGCGTCGCCGAGACACCCGCCGGCCTCGTGCACCACCTCGAAGGCGACGCGCCCTCGCGCGGCGCGAGCGTCCAAGTCCACCTCGACCTCCCCCGCCGCCTCCTCGCAAGCCACGCGCACACGACGTCCCACATGGTCGCGCATCTCACGGCCCCCCCGCGGCCCGCCGTCCCGGCGACCCTCCTCGCGCCCCCCAAGGTCGTCGGCAACGGCGGCGTCCGCGTGCACCTGCGCGGCGACGCCACCGCCCTCCTCCGGCGCCTCCGCGACCTCGTCCAGGAGGACCGCAAGGTCACGTGGCGATGGAGCGAACCCGAACGCGCCCCCGCCCCGGACCCGTGGCCCCCGCCTCACGTGGCCGGCCCCATCCGCGTCGTCGAGATCGAAGGGCTCGGCGCCCTCCCCTGCGACGGCACGCACGCACGGCGCACGAAAGAGATCCGCGACATCCGAGGGCGCGAGAGGAAACGTCTCGACGGAACCCTCGACGTCGAGTTGCAGACCGGGTGACGCGGCGGAGCGGCCGCGCGGGCACGGACACGCGGACGTGGGGCGGGCGCGCATAGGGCGGTCGCGGGGAGGCCGCGAGCGGTGCGAGGCGCTCGAAGACCCCGACCGGCTCGAAGTCTTCCAGCACCCCGAAGACTTCCACCGCCTCGAAGTCTTGAGGGCCCCTGAGGACCCCCAAACCCCCGAAATCTTCAGGGGCACCGAAGATTCCCAAGAAACCCAAGACCTCCACGGGCGGCGGGCCTGGCGCGTCGCGCGCGTGGCACGGCGCTCCCGCTGCTCGAACGCGTCACGATCGCGCCCTCGGCGCGGAAAAGTCGTTACTTCTTCCCGACCGGCGCGCGCGCGGCGCGCCACTTCGCGCGCGCTGCGAGGCTGTTCGGGTGGCAGAGGTGGGCGGCGCTCCTGTACTTCTGGCCGCAGTTGGGGCACATGGATTTCCCGGGCATGCGGCGGGGGAGGCGGGTGCTCGACTTAAGGGTTGCGGGGGCGAGGGTCGGACCCCTGAGCCGCCGTCCTCACGTGGCGGCGACCTCGTCGATGCGGAACCCGTGGAACTCCGCGAAGCTGTCGCTCGTGAAGTGCACGACGACGGTGTCGCCGGGCACGGGCACGGTCCAGAAGTCGAGCGGTCCGGCGGAGGCGTCGTCGACGACGAGGTCGATGGTCGATGCGGGCCCTTGGTACACGGCGAGGACGTTGCCGTCGAGGTCCTCGAGGAAGACGAAGTCGAACGCCGTCTCGGTCTCGAACTCCTCGAAGTGGATCTGGATCGCGGACGCGCCGGGGACGGTGATGGTCCAGGCCTGCTCGGTGTCGGGGGCGTACGGGTGGGGCGTCTCGATCGTCGCGACGGACTGCACGGTCCCGACGGGGCCGTTCGCGACGGTCGCGCCGGGGCCCGTGACGTCGTTCCCTTCCTCGGCGGACACCCACGTGCTCCAGATCGCCGCGCGTTCCGCCGCGACGACGTCCATATAGATCTTCGCGAGGCCCTTCTCGGCGGGCGGAGCGGGGAGCGCGTAGTCCGCGCTCGAGACGACGTCGACGATGTCCTCGACGAACGTCCCGTCGACGTGGCCCCAACCGACCTGCGTCCACGGGGCGAGGGGGGTGAGCCCGTGGTCGCCGCCGGAGTGGATGCCGAAGAGGTACCCTTCGAAGGGGTGGTAGAGCGCCGTCTTGTTCATCGCGTTCCGGAGGTCCGCGTTGGCCACGTCCGTCGGGGGGACGAGTTCGCCGGCTTCGATGCCGCCGGTCCACCCGGACGCGCGGCGGAGCTCGTGGATCGCGCCCGCGAGCGTGCCGGCGACCGTCGGGCAGGAGAAGCTCGTGCCGGAGATGCTCGCGTCTGCGTCGACGGAGTCGTACCTCGCGGCCTCCACGGTGAAATTGCTCGCGACGTCCGCGTAGAGGTACCCGGAGTTGATCTCCTTGGCCTCGCCGCCTTCCTGGCTGCCGGTGACGGAGATGACCCACGGCGAACCGTCTAGGCTGTCGGTCGGAAGGAACGAGGGGTCGTTCCCGGCGGACTCGACCCAGAGCTTCCCGCTCGCCCAGGCGTCGCGCTGGAGGGCCGCGACCTGCATGAGGAAGATCGGTTCGGGGACGTTCGCCGGCATGCCGAGGGAGCCGCTGATGACGTCGATCCACGGCTGCGCGATCGCCCACTTGAACGCCTCGGGGATGCCGTCGTCCGGGATCCCGTTCGAGTTCTCGACCATGACGACGATCGCGTCCGGCCAAGCGTCGAGGACGGTGTCGGATGTCGCGGTACCGTGCCCGCCCGCGTCGCCGGTCGCGCCGCCCGAGGGGTCGTCGAGCACGCGCGTGCCGCCGACCTGCGCGAGCGTGCCGATGGAGATGCCGAGCACGTTCGTGTCCTTGAACCAGACGAGCTCGCGCTCGCCGATGCCGGCCCAGTCGGCGGCGTCGGCCGCGACGTTCGCGGCGTGGTCCGCGCCGAACGTGAGCTCGATCTCGCGCGGGAGCGCTCCGTCGCTCGCGTTCGCGAGCTCGTCGAGCGGGAGCTGGATGCCGGGGCGACGGTAGGTCTCGTGGTAGGGGTTGATGCCGGAGTCGGCGAGCGCGACCACGACGCGCGGGGCGCCGACGAAGTCGGTCTGCCGGACGCGGACGAGGAGCGTGCTCACGCCGACGTTGCTCGCGGCGTCGGTGACGGTGAGCGTCACGGTCTTGAGGCCGGCCGTGGGGAACGCGAACGACGGGTCCTCGTCGGTCGAGGTTCCTTCGCCGTTGAAGTCCCAGGCGAACGAGAACGGCGCGATCCCACCGGCGACGGTCGCGTCGAAAGCGAGCGCGACGTCCTCGACAGGCGCGCCCGAGCCCACGAACGTCGCTACGGCGGTCAGCGGCCCGGTGGTCAGCGGAGAGAGCGCGATGCGGGAAGCGTGGTCGCCTTCGTAGCCGAAGATGTACTGGTTCGTCCCGCTCTCGGCGCGAACGACGGCGTGGAGCGTGTCCGCTGGCACCAGAGCGGCCTGGACCGGCAGAGAGAAGTCGAACGGCACGAAGCCGCTCGAGGTCACGAGTTGCGACACCGTGCCCGCCGCGACGACGGTCGAGCCTGCGAGCACCGTGAGGTTGAGGTCGAGCAGGCCGACGCCGGTCGGGCTGCCGGCGCCGAGGCGAACGTAGACGCGGCCCGTCACGGGCTCGGCGGCGTCGAGCAGCACGCCCGCGTGGGAGGGGTCGACCGGGTAGTCGTCGACAGGTCCGAGGAGGGGCACGCCC
>DATDQL010000031.1:0-2474 GCA_035292305.1 Thermoplasmatota archaeon | reverse complement strand
GTCCACGGGCGACCCCCGACGCCGCGCGCGTACCCTCGCCGGGTCCAAGGTGCCGTGGGGACCGGTTCCCGCGGTCCCTCCTCCCGGTCCGGATGAGGGGGCGCGGAGGACAACACCCCGCTTCGGGTCGGACGGGCGAGTGGCCTTGCGCCCTCGCGGCCGGCCCGGGCTGGAAACGTGGAACACATGGATGCGAAGGTGTGGATCGCCGTGGCGCTCGTCGCCGCGGCCGGGACGGCGTCGGCTTCCGGCGCCGTGGATGCGGAACTGCTCGCCGACGCGACGGCGTACGGCAACGCGGCCCTCGGGCAGGGCGCGAACGCGCAGCCCGACGAGCTGCTCGACGAAGCGCGCACGGACCTGAAGTGCGCGATGGACCCTGCGCAGCAGGCGGAGCTCGCCGATGCGGCCGTGGCCGAGGTCGGCGAGGACGTCGACGTCGAGACGCATGCTGCGACGGCGGCTGCGACGACGTTCGATGTCCGCTGCGCCGAGGACGCGGTCTTCCGCGTCGTCGAGCTCGTGCCCGACGGTAGCCTCGCGAACGCCTGCCTCCCGAGCGCGGGCTCGCAGGCGAGGGGGTATCTCCGGCCCGTGGAGATCCAGGGGCCGCTGCCGGCGTCCGCGTACGCGGAAGCCGTGGGAACGATGGACGCTAACCTCGGCCCGGTGTGCCCTGCCTGGCCGACGTACAGGATCGAGGGCGCGCAAGCGATCGTGACGCAGGGTGTCGCGACGCTGCCGGAGCCCGCCGACGTCGCGGCCTCGGCCGATGCCGAGTTGCACGCGCAGACGGGCGAGACGAAGAACACGATCCTCACTTGGAAGGAGCGCGCCGTGGGCGCGTTCCAGGCCGCGTTCGACGCGGTCACCGGCGCGAAGGCGGACGCGGAGGCGCGCGCGGACGCGTCGATCGCGGCGTCGCAAGGCGCCGCTGCCGCAGCGACGGGCCTCGCGCAGCGCTCCGCGTTCGACGCGGGAGCGCAGGCCACGGCGCAGGCGTACGCGTCGACGGACGCCGCGGAGCGCGCTGCCGTCCACGCGCGCGGCGCGGTGGACGCCGCCTACGGGGCGATCCCGCAGCCGGCGTCGCTTGCCGCCGAGGCGCGCGGGAACGTCGCCGCGCAGGCCTCCGCGCTCACGGCCGCTGCCGCGACCGCCGCGGTCGACCTCCCGCAGGGCGCGCCGGCGCTGCCGGCCGTCCCGGTCGAGGCGCCGCAGCCGTGGGACTTCGGTCCGTTCGTCGAGGGACAGGCTGCGACCTCGCTCACGTCGAGCGCGACGTCGAGCCTGTACGGCGCGGGCGCCCTCTCGGGTTCCGCATCGTCCACGGCGACTGGCGCGGGTTGCGTCGCGGCGAGCCTCCCGCGCTACGCGAACGCGGTCGGCGGTGTGGCGCCGCGCGCGTGCTAGAGAAGCGACGGAAGAACTGTATGATCGCCGGCGCGCGGGTGCGCGCCGGCGTCCCTCTTTTCACTGGACGATCAAACGCCCGACCATGTGCGAGTGGTTGACGCAGCGGAAGTCGAAGACTCCGTTGTGGCCCGCGGGCACGTCGGGCTGGGCCCCGACGTTCAGGTATTCCGTCGTGCAGTCGTAGAGCGGCGGGTCGCCCGTCGGCACGTGGAGAGTGACGAACGCCGGGTGGCACCCGTCGACGGTCGATTCGAGCGTCGTGAAGATGACGGTGTCGCCCTTCTCGACGACGACGACCGGCGTGATCCAGCCGGGGTACGTGCCTTGGACGACGTGGACGGTCGCGCCGAGGGCGGTCGGAAGGACGGTGACGATCGCGAGAGCGGCCACGACTGCGAACAGTCTCATGCGGAGCCTCCGGCGGGTCCGACGGCCTCGCACGGGATAAGCGTTCTCGGGAATGAGGGTCCGTTTCGGAGCGCCTGCTCGCGCTCGCGGATATGGGGAGGAAAAAGGGAGGCGCGCCCAGAAGGCCCGCCGTTTCGCCAGGCCCTTGGCATCGGCGCCGCCGGGCCGGAACCCGAAGGTCCCGGCCGAACGGGCGGTGCGTCTAGGCGTAGGGGGCAGCGAGGCCGGGACCCGCAGGTCCCGGCCGACCGGGCGGTGCGCCTACGCGTAGGGAGCGGCGTCGTCGATCAGGTCGACCTGCGAGACGAGCATCCGCCGGCAGCAGTACCGCTCGAGCCCCAGGTCGTCCATGACCTTCTTCGGGTTCTCGCCGGCCTGCACGCGCTCGACGTACGCGTCGTACGCGCTGCCGACCACCGCGCCGCACGAGAAACATCGGACAGGGATCATCATGGGGATACCGTCCTCGCTCGTCCCTCGCTCGGACCGCGCTCGCTTCGCTCTGCGGACACCGTCCTCGCTCGTCCCTCGCTCGGGCCGCGCTCGCTTCGCTCTGCGGACACCGTCCTCGCTCGTCCCTCGCTCGGACCGCGCTCGCTTCGCTCTGCGGACACCGTCCTCGCTCGTCCCTCGCTCGGACCGCGCTCGCT
>DATDQL010000030.1:0-6967 GCA_035292305.1 Thermoplasmatota archaeon | reverse complement strand
CGCCCGTGGGCGAAGTCCGCGTGCGCTTCGTCGCGAAGAACGCGCTTCGCGTCCTCGACCACGACGTGACACTGCCCTCCGGCGACATCGTGCACAACCCGATGCGCGTGCTGCGAAACGACGCGGGAAGCGAGGCCGTCTTCACGCTCTACCGGCGCGACGGTGTAGGGGAGACGGAGTACGAGGAGGATGCGCGGTCCGTGGCTGCGGACCTACGACGGTTGAAGGCGATCCTCGAAGAGGAAGGGTGAAGAGCGAGGCCCTCGTCGCTCACGGTCTCCTCACGCCCGCGCTTCTGCGGCCGCCTTGATGTCCTCGAGGTCCTTCGTGAGCGCCTTCCGCACGCTCCCCTTCATGAGCACGCCGAACACGAACCCCATCGCCCTCGCGCCGAACGTCTGCGCTTCGCCCCCGAAGTCCATCGAGAGCAGCGTCCCGCCGCCGGGCGCGTCCGCGACGGCGACGCGCGACGTGTACACCATGCCGTGGCTCTCCGCGCGCGTCTCGTAGAACGCCTGGTCTTGGGCGGACGTGATCCACATCACTTCCGTGGCTTCCTTGCCGAACATGGTGCGCGTCTCGCGCCACTTGAGTCCGACGAGTCCGCTTTCGGGCTTGTGGAGGATCTCGAGCTTCTGGATGGCCTTGACCGTCGCGCCCGCGTTCGCGATGTTGGAGACGATGTCCCACACGAGCTTGCGAGGGGCGCGGACGGAGACGGAGGCGCGGGCGTGCATTGGGGGAAGGAACCGACGGCGATGGGTTCATCGTTGCGGTCGGACCGGCTGCACGCCCCGCGGGCCACGCGCCGGCGCGCGCCTCCCGAGCGAGGGCTCTTGCCGCCTGGCTGCCTTCCCGCGGTGCCCGCATGAAGCCCATGAAGTCGTATGCGACGTTCGACGCGTACGCAAAAGACCAGTCGGCGAAGAACCGCGCCGTCATCCGCGCTCTCCGCGCCCTCGTGAAGCGCGTCGCCCCCGAGCTCCGCGAGAGCGTGAAGTGGGGCAACGGGTGCTGGATCACGGACGACGCGAACGTCGCGTACGTCTACAGCGCCGACGACCACGTCCAGTTCGGCTTCTTCGCCGGTGCCGCGCTGAAGGACCCCGAGCGACTTCTGCAAGGCTCCGGGAAGTACGTGCGCCACGTCAAGCTCCGCAAGCTCGCAGACATCGACGAGCGCGCGCTCGCGGCGCTCGTGCGGCAGGCCTCGGCGCTCTGACGACGCCTCGACCTACGCCTTCATCCACCGCCGCCGCTCCGCCACCGGGATCTTCTCCACCGCATACCGCAGCATCGTCCGCGGCATCGCGCCCGCGTGCCGCGCGAGGAACCCGCGCAGGGCGGCGGGGTCGCGGTCGCCGACCTCGCGCAGCATCCAGCCCGCGGCCTTGTGGATGAGGTCGTGGTCGTCCGCGAGCAGCGCCCGGGCGAGCCGGAGGGCGTCGCGCGTCTCGCCGCGCCGGATGAAGTGCTGCGTCGTGAGCATCGCGACGCGCCGCCGCCACACGCTGCGCGAGCGGGCGAGGCGGTCGAGCAAGGTGCGACGCGCGGCCAAAGGGCGCGTTTCGAGGTAAGGTCCGAGGATCTGGGGAGCCGACGAATCGACGAGGTCCCAGTTGTTCACGCGGTCGAGGTGCTGCATGTAGAAGCGCGCGACCTCGGCGGCGCGGGCGCCGCGCGAAGCGCGCGCCCGGTCGACGAGGATGAGCACGGCCAGGAGCCGGTCTTCGTGTACCTTCGACGAAAGAAGCCGCGCGACGTCCCCGATCGCCAGGTCGCGGCTCGCGCGCGTCAAGCGCCGGATGGCCGGCACGGCGACGCCGATGAAGACGTCCCCCTCGCCGTACTCGCCGGGGCCCGTCCTGAAGTAGGATGCGGAGATCTTCGCGCGGGCCGGCGAGCCGAGGGCGCGGAGGGTGCGCTGGGCGGGGAGGAGCGCGGCGATGTGGTGGGGGAGGCGTCCTCCTCCTTTCAACCTTGGTCGGTTGCGAACGGGCGACAGATCGTTCCGGAATCTGGCCCGCGTCCGGTTCGTCGGGCAAAGCGACCCCGCCCGCCCGCGCCCTGCGCGCGCCTGCCCCCCGAGGACGAGCACGGCGGGGAGCCAGTCCGAGGCGCGCGCAGGGCGAGGAGGCCCGGGAGCGCGCGCAGGAGGAGGTCCCGATGCGCGCGCGATGCGGCGGATAGCGGGCACGCCCTCTAAGGCGTGCGGTCGGGCGTCTTGCGGGTGTTGCCGGCGTCGGGCATGCGCCGCCGCGCTCCACGTGGCCGCAGCGTCAGTTCCCGGATCCCGCCCTCGCGCCAGGCAGGTGGTGGAACGTCGAGGCGAAGTCGCTCGGCTCGGGGAAGGCGCCGGCGAACGAGTCCGGCCCTCCACAGTCGGTCGCGCCGAACGCCTCGGCGAACGGCGACCCCTCCGCCGCAGCGCAGGACACGATCGCGCCGAAGCGCAGCGGCGTCGGCGTGCGCTTGTGCTCGACGTACGCGAGGCCCGTCGACGTCGCGTGCCAAAAGCGCGCGTCGAGGACGAAGGTCTGCTCGACCGCGCCCACCGCCTCGACGCGCAATAGGTCCTCGCCTTCCACGGTCGTGGCCGCGCGAGCGACGGACGCGGGCAGGGCGGGCGGATCGGCCGTGACGTCGGCGAGGAAGACCGCGAACCCGACGGAGCCGAACAGCGCAGCGGTCGCCGCGCCCGACGTGAAATGCGAGAGTTGGTAAACGTCGAGCTTCCCGTCGTCGAGCTCCAGTCCCGCGACCTCCGGCCGCTCGATCGGGACGATGAGGTCCGTCCACCCCATCGCGCCGCCGTCGAGGACCGACCCCTCGCACGCCAGTTGGCCGCTCAGCACCGCCGAGCGACCCGCGGGCGCCGGCATCCCGAGGAAACCGGCGGCGTCGGCGGGCTCGAAACCGGCCGGCAGGAGGTCCCGCGCGCGGTCGAAGCTCACGAAGCGTCCGGCGCCGACCTCGAGGCAACCGGTCAGGCTGACGTCCTTCTCGAGGTGCGCTGCGGTTGCGGCGTCCGCGGCCTCCGCCGCCGGCCCCGCTCCAGGCGCAACGCACCCGACGAGCGGGACCACGACACAGAGCAGGAATGCGGCGCGCATCGTGGCCGATGCGGGCGCGGACGGAAAGGGCTTCCGGCCGTCCTCGAGGCGCATGGGCGCGCGCTCGTGCTGCGGCGGTCGCTGCACGCGCGGCGCGCGGCTCGGAGGGCTCGGAACCTTCTTCTTCGACCGCCGACGTCGCAACGCCCGACGCCCGTCCGTGAAGGCGGGGTCCACTACGTCGAGCACGTCACCCACGACGCCGACGGCGCGTGCGCGCTGCTCGAATCGCCGCGCTTCACCGCGCGATCTCGTACGTGCTCTGAACCAGGCCGCCCGGGAACGCCCGCGTCGCGACGTGGCGCAGGTGGACGTCCTTCCGCAGCGGCCCGAAGAGCGGGATCCCCTCGCCGATGAGGACGGGCAGGCGCGTGACGGTGATCTCGTCAAGGAGCCCCGCGTCGAGGAAGCTCTGCACGGTCTTCCCGCCGTCGATGTAGAGGCGCACGAGGCCGCGCGTCTCGAGCGCCGCGACGACCTCTCCCGGCGCGCCCGACATCGCCTCCACCTTCCCGGCAAGCCGCCCCGGCACGTCGAGCGGCCGGTGCGTGAGCACGAAGACGGGCCGCTCGTATGGCCACGCGTCGAACGTCAAGACCTTCTCGAACGACGCGCGGCCCATCACGAGTGCGTCGATGCGCGCGATGAACACGGCGTAGCCGAAGTCCTCCGCGCCCTCCTCCGCCGTCGCGCCGCCGCCGGCGGCCTCGAGGAAGTCGATGCCGCCGTCCTTGCGCGCGATGAAACCGTCGAGGGACGTGCCGAGGAAGGCGGAGCGGCGGGGGGTGTGCACGCGCGCGGGAGGGCGCCGCGGGGGAAAGAGCTTCAGGTCGCGCACGGCCTGGAAGTCAGGCGCGCCTAGGTCAGGAGATCGTCGAGGGAGTTCGTCGCCATCGCTGCTCCCTCATCCTGCGGCCGGCGCGGGAAAGCTCCATCACGGCGTCCGTGATGCTCGCGGCCAGCACGAGGCGCTGCTCCGGAGTCATGCGCCGCGCCTTCGCGACGACGTAGGCGTCGATCTGCCGGTGCCGGATCGGCTCGTGCATGCCACACGCCAAGTTGAGCGACGTAGGCGGACTTTCGGGGGGTCGGCACAGTCCTCGTCGCCTCGCCTGATGATGTCGATGTCGAGTTTCTCCGCCGGTTCCTTCTCCCGGTTTCTGATCGTCACTTCCGTGACGCCCGCCACGTCCGCAACCTCGCGCTGCGTCCGTCGGTCGCCGCACAGGATGCGGCTGATGTAGAGCGCGGGGGCCGCGACTCCAGTCGGCCGGCGGCCGGACGTCTCTTCCTCCTCGGCCGCTTGCTTGAGCCTCTCAACGGCCTTCGCCTGCATCTCCCCGGAGAGCTTGAGCTCGGAGCAGAAACGCGGGATGGAGTCGGTACGGGGCAGAGGACGATCGCGCTTGCCCCGTCGGGGCAGTCCGGCTCATTCGCGGCGCCGCCGCAGAGACGGAGGCGGGGGCAAGCGCGGACGTCGCGAGGGCGCCACGCTTCGCGCTGGGGGATCCCGTACAGTGTTAGCCGACGGGTCCGCGCGTCACCCGCGTGAGGTCTTCCATCACTTCGTGGACGCTCGCGTCGAAGTCCTTGAATCTGGGATCGGACTTGATTCCCGCGAGGACGGGGCCGTGAGCGAACGCTTTCGCGCTCGTGATCTCGTCGAACAAGTAGACGCTCGCGAACTCGTGCGCGTCATCGTCGAACGTCCAGATCTTCCATCGTAGGTTGGGCAGTTTCGCGAGCTTCTGGGCGTCCGGCATGAAGGCTTCGACGAATTCGGCCCTCCCGAACGGGACGCGGAATCGCACGCTCACAGTCGCTGGTGGAGTCTTCGATGCGATGTTCTCACCGAGTGGCGACGCGGGCGACAGGGTTTAACCGCTTTCCCAGATCGCGCCGACATGTGGGGTCCCCCCGACGCGGGGAAATTGAAGGGCCCGGTCCCGAGACTGGACACGCTCTGGAAGGTCGAACGGATCCTCATCGAGGCCTGGGAGGCGGACGAGCCGCCCCTGTCGTTCGAAGAGATCAAACGTAGGATGGGAAGCAAGGGGATCCGCCATGCGACCGTGAAGACCTGCGTGGCCGAGCTCGCGCGCCATGGCGACGTCGCCGTCGCGAAGAGCGGCGTCCTCTGGAACCGCTGGACTCCCGCGGCCGTCGCCGCGGACAACGCGCGCAAGTGGATCAAGCTCTGAGGCGTCGGCGAATGGATCGTGGAGGTCACGTCGTCCCTGCTGGCTCCGCGCCCGCGGCTTCCTTGATAGCGCGTTCCAGTATCTCGCCGACGCGGTAGAAGCCGGCGTGCGCGCGCAGGTATTCGAGGTCGAGCGCGCGACCTTGCGTCGCGATGACGCCGACGACGTCGTCGTAGTCCAAGCCGTGACGCAGACGCATGTTGACGAGTTTCCTCAGTACGAGGTCCTCGGCGCTGATGAACGGAACTTCCTCGCCCCGCACGGAAACGAACACACGCCGCGCGAACTCGCGATCATGCACGGGATTCGGTGGGGTGAAGAACAACTCAAGCGTCATCTCGGAAGGGAGGTCTCCCGCGAGCCGCTTCCCCCACTGCGGGTCGATCCTCTCGTGGACGTTGGCCAGAGCGTGGCGTCGTAGGAGATCGGCCACGCGGGCACGCTGCTCGAAAGGGGTGTGGATGACGATGTCGATGTCGTCCGAGCTGCGAGGAAGGCCGTGGATCGCGACCGCGGACGCGCCCACGACCATGAACGGAACGTCTTCCTCACGGAAGCGGCGCGCCCAGGTCAGGAGCTCGTCGAGGGAGTTCGTCGCCATCGCTGCTCCCTCATCCTGCGGCCGGCGCGGGAAAGCTCCATCACGGCGTCCGTGATGCTCGCGGCCAGCACGAGGCGCTGCTCCGGAGTCATGCGCCGCGCCTTCGCGACGACAAAGGCGTCGATCCGCCGGTGCCGGATCGGCTCGTCCGCGTCCACGTCCACCCTCACAGGATGATGTCGATGTCCAGTTTCTCTGCCAGTTCCTTGTACCGGTTCCGGATCGTGACCTCGGTCACGCCCGCGACGTCGGCCACTTCGCGCTGGGTCCTTCGCTCGCCGCAGAGGATCGACGAGATGTAGAGCGCCGCCGCAGCAACACCCGTCGGCCCGCGCCCGCTCGTCAGCTCCTTGTCGGCGGCTTGTTTCAGGATCTCGACGGCCTTCGCCTGGATCTCGCCGCTCAGCTTCAGCTCGCTGCAGAAGCGCGGGATGTAGTCGATGGGGCTCGTGGGCATCAGCTTGAGCTTGAGCTCGCGGCTGATGAAGCGGTACGTGCGGCCGATCTCCTTGCGCGACACGCGCGAGGCGTCGGCGATCTCGTCGAGCGTGCGCGGCACGTTGCACTGCCGGCACGCGGCGTACAGGCTCGCCGCGGCGACGCCTTCGATGCTGCGGCCGCGGATGAGGTTCTTCTGCACCGCGCGGCGGTAGACCATGGCCGCGGTCTCCCTGACGTTGCGCGGGAGGCCCATGCGCGAGGCCATGCGGTCCAGCTCGCTGAGTGCGAACGCGAGGTTGCGTTCCGTGGCGTTGGAGACACGGATGCGGCGCTGCCACTTGCGGAGGCGGTAGAGCTGGGCCCTCGACTTGGTCGGGATGTTCTTGCCGTACGAGTCCTTGTTGCGCCAGCCGATCTCCGTGGACAGACCCTTGTCGTGGATCGTGTACGTCATGGGGGCGCCGACACGCGCGCGCTTCTCGCGCTGCTCGTGGTCGAAGGCGCGCCATTCGGGGCCCTGGTCGATGAAGTGCTCGTCGAGGACGAGGCCGCAGCTCTCGCACACGAGCTCGCCGCGTTCGTAGTCGCGGGCGAGGTGCTTGCTGCCGCAC
>DATDQL010000029.1:0-8336 GCA_035292305.1 Thermoplasmatota archaeon | reverse complement strand
GCGCCACGCGCGCGGCAGCTCGCTCTCGAGGAGCGCGAGGAAGTCTTCACTGATACCCTTCGGCAATCTGCATCCCGCGGCTTCGGAGGATGCCTGCGGCTAAGAAGGGATCGGAATCGAGCGACGGGCTCGGGCTGCGGCTCGGGCTCGGACGGGCACGGGCCGGGACGTCCCGAAGGAGCGCGCGAATCCCGGACGGTCCGTCGTCCCGAGCCCGCGCCCCAGTCCGAGCCCGATGACAGGAAGAACCGGGGGGCCGAAGCCCCCCGGGAGACACGCTTCACACGCGCGTCCCTTGCTAGGTGTTCCTCGCCTGGTAGGTCGAGGCCGTGACGACACCGTCGAGCCGCCCGAGCTGGTCCACGGTGAAGTCCATCGCGTCCCTCGGGCACTCGACCTTGAGGGCGAGCGCTCCGGGGAACAGATGGTGTCTTCCCGTGACCTGCGGGAGCCGACCGAGCCGGTCCATCACGTCCCTTTCCTTGCCGGGCAGGGTGTGCACCAACACGAAGGCGGAGCCCATCGTGCACCCATCCCGGCCCTTCGACGTGCGCGCAGGACGTGAACGTTCCGGATTCGCATCGACACCGCCGCGACTCGGAAAGCTTTTAGTCCGGAGTCGGGGCATGCCAGAGCGTCATGGCCCTCCTTTCGCGAGCGCTCCCGCTCCTCGCGCTCGCGGCGATCCTGCTCGTTCCGCCGGCTTCGGCCGACCACGTGTACTCGCACCAGTACCGCGTGTTCGGCCGCGTGGTGGACACGGACGGGCAGCCGCTCAGCGGCGCCGTCGTGTTCCTCGAGCTGCAGAAGAACCAGGACCTCGCCAAGATCTCGTTCGCCTCGAACTGCAACGGCGACTACGGCTTCGCCGCGAACGAGCACTTCCACACGCACGGCCTGTCGACGGTCGCCGAGATCCGGGCCACGGTCGTCGACCCGTCGCGGCTCGCCGACCTCGGAAACGTGACGATCGACGCCGACCGCAACCTCCGGAAGTCGCACCTGGATTGGCGGCTCCCGGACGCCGGGAACCTCACGCGCTGCCCCGGGGCGGGCGACGAGAACGCCCGGTCGGTCCTCGTCTTCGGGCGCCTCTGGAACGTCTCGCGGGAGACCTCGCTCGAGGGCATCACGGTCTGGGGAACGATTCCCGGCGGCTGCCGACAGGTCGATGCCGAGGTCCGCTGCCAGGAGGTCGAGGTCACGGTCACGCCCGAGGGCGGGTCGAGCCGCACCGTGACCGCGTACTCGAACAACTACGGCGACTACCGCGCGTGGGTCGCCTTCGACGAGGCGTTCGGTGCCGCGACCGCTCAGGCGACCTGGCTCAACAAGACCGCGAGCGCGGACGTCGATGCGACGCTCCACACCGCGATGCTCGACTTCATCGAGGGGACCCCGGCGGCGCCGCGCCAGGCGCCGCTCGGCGTCGGCGTGCTCGCGGTGGCCGCGGCCGCCGCGGCGCTCGCCTTCGGGAGGCGCCGAGCATGAAGGTCGCGCTCGCGACGCTCGCCGTGCTCGTCCTCGTTCCCGTGGCCGCGTCGCAGTCGCCGCCGGGGTGGCTCGGCACGACGATCACCGCGGACTACGACGTCGACTACACGATCATCGGCCGGCTCGAGGACGCCGACGGGCACGGGATGGCTTACCACGCGGTGACGGTCGGCGTTGACGGCCCGAACGGCGCCGTGGTGAAGCCGCTCGACCTCCTGACGAACTGCTGGGGCGACTTCGACGCGATCTGGCCCCTCCACAACCTAACGGATCGCTACACGGCGAAGGTCACCGTCGACGGACAGCCGTACACGCAGGCCGTCGACGTCGTGCACCGCCGCAACGACTTCGCGATCCGATCGGACCGCAGCGCCGGCCCGAGCCCGGAGTGCGAGCAGGACGAGTGGAGCGTCTCGGCGACACGGCTCACCGTGGTCGGCCAGGTCCTCAAGGCGTCGGCGCCGTACGAAGGTCCGATGGGCAACACGCTCTACGCGGACCCGGTCCCGGGCGTGCCCGTGAACATCCGCTACGACCCCGAGGCGGGCGGCACGTCGCTCGTCACGCGCGAGTTCGCGAACGAGTACGGCGCGTTCCGGTTCTCGTTCCTGAACCTGACCCTGCCGGTCGAAGGCCGCCTGGCGGTCCTGTTCGAGGACGACTTCTCGCAGACGTTCAACGAGACCGTCGAGGAGGACCACGCGAAGTACTACGTGCTGAGCCGGCCTCCCGCGCACGCCCTCGCCCCGCGGGGCTCCCCCGGGCCGACGTGGGCCCTCTTCCTCGTCGGCGCCGCGGTCGCCGCGTCCTTGCTCGCGCGGAGGCGCGCGCCGTGAAGATCCCGCTCGTCGACATCGAGGCGGCGCGCGCGCGGATCCAAGGCATCGTGCACCGCACGCCCCTCTCCCCGAGCGCGAGCGCGTCCGACCTCGTCGGCGCGGACGTCCACCTGAAGCTCGAGAACCTCCAACGCACGGGCTCGTTCAAGGTCCGCGGCGCCGCGAACCGCATCCTCACGCTCCCGGACGACGCTCGCCGCAAGGGCGTCGTCGCCGCGAGCGCAGGGAACCACGCGCAAGGCGTCGCCCTCGCGGCGCGCAGCGCCGGGATCCCCTCCTGGATCGTCATGCCGAAGGGCGCTCCGCTCGCGAAGGCGGAGGCTGTCCGCGGGTACGGTGCCATCCTCGAGCTCCACGGCCGCGACTACAACGAGGCCGAATCGCGCGCGTTCGAGATCCAGAAGGATACCGGCGCCGCCTTCGTCCACGCCTTCGACGACGCCGCCGTCATCGCAGGCCAAGGCACGATCGGGCTCGAGATCGTCGAGGACCTGCCGGACGTCGACACGGTCGTCGTCGCGATCGGCGGCGGCGGGCTCATCTCCGGCATCGCCTCCGCCGTGAAGGAGCTCCGGCCGCGCACGCGCGTCGTGGGCGTCGTGCCGGACGGCGCCGCGAGCCTGCCGCTGTCGCTGCGAAAGGGCGAGATCGTCACGATCGAGCGGACGCAGACGATCGCGGACGGCCTCGCGACGAGGAGGGTCGGGCGCACTCCGTTCGACATCATCCGTGCGAACGTCGACGAGGTCGCGGTCGTCACGGACGACGACATCGCCGCGGCGATCCTGTTCCTGCTGGAGCGCGCGAAGAACGTCGTCGAGGGCGCGGGCGCGGCCGCGCTCGCGGCGCTCCTCGCGGGCAAGGTCCGCGTCCGCGACGGCGAGAAGATCGCGGTCGTCGTCTCAGGCGGCAACATCGACGTGAACCTCCTCGACACGATCATCCAGCGCGGCCTCGCGATGAGCGGCCGCAGGCTGCGCCTCGCCACCGTCCTCCCGGACCGGCCTGGGGCGCTCGCCGACCTCCTCGCCCTCGTCGCCGACGTCGGCGCGAACATCCACGGCGTCGAGCACGACCGCGGCCGCGTGGACGTGAGCATCGGGCAGGCCGAGGTCGCGCTCGACCTCGACACGAGAGGCCCTGCCCATGTGGACGAGGTGCTCGGCGCGCTCAAGGCGCACGGGTACCCGGTTCGGCGGCTCTGAGCCCACGTCGAATCCGGAGAAACGTCTTCAAGCCGCACGGCCTCGGGCCACCCGGAGGCCATCCCACGTCCCGCCCGCGCCCCGTCCTTCCCGCCCTCGCCCTCGTCGCCCTCCTCGCCACCGCGGGGGTCCGCGCCGGGTTGTACGTGCCTGCGGAGGAGGCGCTCATGTCGGACGAAGCCGCCTTCCGAGCGGACCCGCTCGACATCGACGTCGCGTGCGCCGGAGGGTTCGAGGCCGGCGTCGCGGCCGTCGACATCACGCCCGCGGAGCTCGTCGACGGCGTCTGGCGGTTCCACATGGAGCCGTTCGAGGACGTCAACGGGAACGGCGTCTACGACGTCGCGGACCCGACGGACCCGCCCGCACCTGAGACGCCGGAGGAAGGCGTCGACGCCGCGCTCTCCCTTTCCGAACCGTTCGTCGACGAGAACGCCAACGGGAAGTGGGACGGACCGTTCATGGCCGGGTACGGCCACGAGAAGCGTGGGAACGAGTACTACGTCGCCGGATCCGTGCACGACCCCGTGTGGGCGCGTGCGGTCGCCCTGCGCTGCGGCGACGCGACGGTCGGCCTCGTCTCCGTCGACACGGTCGGTCTCTTCCGCGGCTTCGTGCTCGACATCCGGGAGACCGCGCGCACGACAGGCGCGATCGTGGAGGACCCTTGCCTCTGCGACTACGACCACATCGTCGTCGCCTCGACGCACACGCACGACAGCGTCGACACGATGGGCCTCTGGGGCCCCTCCACGATCCTCGACGGCAAGGACCCCGCGATCATGGAACTCTACCGCGAAGGGGTCCTCGACGCTCTCACGGGCGCGCTCTTCGCGCTCGAGCCGGTCGCGGACGTGAAGCTCGCGATGGGCCGCACCGGCGACCTCGATGCCGGGGTCATCGGCACGGTCCAGACCGACATCCGGGACCCGTTCGTCGTCGACGACCGCGTCGCGGCGCTCCAACTGCTCCGCTCGGACGGCTCGACGATCGCGACCGTCGTGAACTGGAGCCCGCACCCGGAGACGATGGCGGGGACGCGTAGCGAGGTCAGCAGCGACTACCCGGACAAGCTCCGTCGCGCGATCGAGACCGAGGGCGCGACCGTCGGCGGCACGACGCTCGGCCCGCTCGGCGGCACCGCGGTGTTCTTCAGCGGCGCGGTCGGAGGGATGATGACGACCCTCGGCGCGCGGCCGCGGGACGAGACGGGGACCGTCGTCCCGGACTACACGTACGCGAAGGCCGACCGCATCGGCGAGATCGCCGCCTGGACCGCGCTCGATGCGCTCGCGCGCGCGACGGCCACACCCCCGACGGGCCTCGCCGCAGACGCACGCCTCTCGACCGTGCCTGCGGACAACCCGTTCCTCTTCGCGCTGAACACGATCGGCGTCCTCGACCACGAGGTCGCGATCGGCCCCGTGCTCGTGCCCGGCGTCGGGCCGCAGCGCCTCGTCCCGCCCGTGCCGTTCCTGCGCGTCGAGACGAACGTCCTCACGGTCCGCGGCGCGGGCGGCGCACTGCTGCAGATGCTCACGATCCCCGGAGAGCTGCTCCCGGAGGTCGCACTCGGCAACCCGCTCGACCACGGCGCCGAGGCGAGCGCGGGGGCGTGCTTCGCGTTCCTCCCCGAGAAGCTCGCGCAGAACGCGGGACGCGCGAACGGCAAGCCCGACCCCTCGAGGACGGGTCCCGACGGCCGCCTCGACGGGGTCAAGTACGCGGGCTTCGCCCGCGTCCTCGCCGCGAACCCCGCGTACCCGAAGGAGCCTGCTCTCGTCGATCTCGCCGCCGAGGGCGCGACCGTGATGCTGCTCGGTCTCGCGAACGACGAGCTCGGCTACATGGTGCCGCTCGACGACTACGTGCTCGCGGGCGTCTTCCCCGAGCCGGCCTCCGACGGCGTCGACCGTTGCGGGGACGACGACCACTACGAGGAGACGAACAGCGGCTCGAGCCTCCTTGCGTGGGCCGCCTCGAACGACCTCGCCTCGATGCTCGACGCCGGCCACGTCCCTGCGTCGCTGCCGCAAGGCACGGCCGGCTTCGTGTCGGGCAGCGGCGAGACGACGCCCGTGCCGGGGTGGGACACGCGCGGCATCTGGCTCGACACGAGCCGCAGCGGCGGGCACGAGACGCAGGAGGACGCGCGCGTCGTGGTGCAGCTCCCGGAGGGCCTTCCCGGGTGCTGGGGGTTCCTCGACGGCCTCGCCCAGGACCAGGGCGGCGAGCCGACCGAGGACACGCGCGGCCTCTGGATCGACATCGATGGAGGATGCACGTACGGCCCCGGCGACGCGTACGCGTACGCGGACATGTGGGCCGCGAGCGAGGGGCAGCCGCGGTGGCGGCCGTGAGGCGCGCTGTTCGGTTCGCAGCGAGGCAGATGACGCCGAAGGGCCGCCTCGGCGGCGCATGCGGGCCCCTCGACGTGCGATAGGAACCCCGGTGGCAAGGCCCTATCTCGATGATTCGTGGACCTCGTCGTGAGCCGCCGTGGCCGACCACCGAGACCCCGCGTCGCCGCGTACCGCCGGGCGCGACGCGCCGTCACGCTTATCTTCCGCGAGCCCCCTCGCTCCGCGAGGCCTGTCATGGCGACCGTCTGCGATGTCATCAACCGCCTGCTCGGCTACGACGCCACTTCGTGTCAGGAGCCGCCGACCACCCAGAGCTGTCAAGAGACCGGGTGCGGCCCGGACCCGTGGTGACCTCCATGGCCTCCTCCATCTGCGGCATCCTCGACAAGCTCCTCGGACGGGACGCGTGCGACCCGCCGCCGACGACGCAGTCGTGCGCCGAGACCGGCTGCGGCGACCCGTGGCCCGAGCTCCAATAGGCCGTCGAGGAGCGCGCGTGGCCGAAGCCGCGAGGATCGGCGTCGTCGCCGCGCGCGACGACCCCGAAGCACGCCTCGTCGCCGCGCGTCTCGAGCTGCTCGGGGTCTCCCCTTTTTTCGTCGATCTCTCCGCGTTCCCAGCGTCCACGCGGGTCCAGGTCGTCGTCGAGGACGACCTCCGCATCCTCGTGGACGGGGAGGACGTGACGGACGCGCGCGCGTGGTACATCCGCCGCTACGGCTTCACCGATCCGCTCGTGCGGCCCGGCGAGGGGGTGACGCGCGAGGCGTGGACCGCGATGTTCGGGCGCGTGCGCGCGTGGGGGCTCGCGGAGACGGAGAAGGCGATGTTCGTCGGCGCGCTCCTCAGCCTCCTCGAAGAACGCGCGCCCGTCGTGAACTCGCCCTCGAGCTTCGTCGCGCACCTGCGCAAGCCGCACCAGGTGTACCAGCTCCGCAAGGCCAGCCTCGCGGTCCCCGCGTGGACGGCGGGGAGCGACGAGGCCGCCGCCCGCGCCTTCGCGGCGCGCCACGCGAGGGTCGTGCGCAAGCCGAGCTCGGGAGGTCGCCACGTCGAGGAGGTCGGCGCCTCCGACGCCGCAGCGGTCGACCCCGTCGACCCCGAGCCCGTGATGCTCCAGGCGCTCGTCGAGGGCCGTCACGTGCGCGCGCACGTCGTCGGCGGCGCGCTCGTTGGCGCGGCCGAGGTCGCGTTCGACCGCACGCAAGGGCCGGATTACCGCGTCTCCGAGCGCGGCCTCGTCCCGCTCGACCTCGATGCCGTGGTCCGCGGGCAATGCGTGTCGGCCGCGGCCGCGGTCGGCATGGAGCACGCGGGCATCGATCTCATCCTCGCCGAGGACGGCCGCGCCTGGTTCCTCGAATGCAACCCGGCGGCGATGTTCCTCGGGTTCGAGAAGCGGACCGGCGCCCCGGTCAGCGAGGCGTTGGCGCGTCGGCTTGTGGACGTCGCGAAGCGCGGCGTGTAGGGTCGGTCGTCGGCCACGGCCCCTCAGGTCCACGAAGACCGCGAACCTTCACGAACATCACGAACCCCCAGGACGGTTTCGTGGAGTTCGTGACGTCTCGTGGTCTTCGTGGCCATCAAGCGGCCGGCAGAGGGATACGACCACACGTAGAGGCCGCCGTGGCGGAGAGGCATCACGCTTATCCAGCGCGACCGCCTGCGGTGGCGCGGAGTCGGTACGATGCTGTTCGACGACCTCGATGTCGGCCAGGGAGACCCGATGAGCGGCGGGAACACGACGCAGTCCTGCGTCGAGACAGGCTGCACGCCCATGCACGAACTCGTCCGCTGCCTCGTCCGCGGCGGCGGGCTCGACTGCAGCGACCTCGGATAGTCCGATGCGGATCGGGCTCGTGGCGCCGACCTCGGAGGCCGAGGCTGCGCTCGTCGCCGACCGGCTGCGCGCGCGAGGCGCCGAGCCGTTCCTCCTCGACCTCTCGACGTTCCCGTCGTCCTCACGCGTGTCGATCCACGTCGCGCAGAGCGTGCGGATCCTGCACGAGGGACGGGACATCGCGGACGCGTCCGCCTGGTTCGTCCGGCGCTTCGCGTCCACGGCCCCGCTCATGCGGACCCCGCCGACCGTGCCGGAGGGGCCCGCGCTCCACGGCCGCCTCCTCGAGTGGGCCGTCGCGGAGGACGAGAAGAGCGTGTTCGTCGGCTCCCTCCTCGCGCTCCTCGCGGAACGCGCCCCCCTCGTGAACCCGCCGCACGCCTTCGAGGGGCACTTCCGCAAGCACCACGCCGCGTTCCTCCTCCGCAAGGCGGGCCTCCGCGTCCCCGAGTTCGTCACGGGCAACGATCCGGTCGCCTTGCGCGAGTTCCTCGCGCGCCACGGGCGTGCCGTGCACAAGCCGACCTCCGGCGGGCGCCACGTCAAGGAGGTCACGCGGGAGCGTCTGGACGCGCGCGCGGAAGCGCTCGCGACG
>DATDQL010000028.1:0-3399 GCA_035292305.1 Thermoplasmatota archaeon | reverse complement strand
AGTGGAACAGCTTCAGGTTCTCGAGCCGGCCCGCGTCGCGCAGGATGCGGACCGCGTCGAGGATCTCCGGGATCGTGAGGCCGAACTTCGCGAAGTCGCCCCCGCTCGACTCCCACTTTCCGGAGCCGCGCGTCGTGAGCTTCGCCCGCAAGCCCACGAGCGGGGTCACCTGCATGTCCTCGGCGACCTTCAGCAGGAGCGGCAGCTCGGAGAGCTTCTCCACGACGACGACGACCTTGCGGCCGAGCTTCCGGCCGATGAGGGCGAGGCGCATGTAGTCCTCGTCCTTGTAGCCGTTGCAGATCGTGAGCGCCTCGGGGTCCGTGTTCAGCGCAAGCGCGGGAAAGAGCTCGGCCTTGCTCCCCGCCTCGATCCCGTAATGGTACGGCGCCCCCGCGTCGAGGACCTCCTCGACGACCTCGCGCATCTGGTTCACCTTGATCGGGAACACGCCGAAGTATTGCCCCGTGTAGGCCTGCGCCTTGAGCGCGGCCCGGAACGTGTCGTTCAGCTTCGCGACGCGGGAACGGAGCACGTCCATGAACCGGATGACGCAAGGGAACCCGAGGCCCTTCTCCTGCACGTCCTGGATGACGTCGAGGAGATCGATCGTCGGCCCCGGCAACCCATACGGCGTGACCGTCAGGTGGCCGGCGTCGTTCACCGAGAAGTAGCCGCTGCCCCAGTTGTCCACGTTGTAGAACTGGATGGCCTTCTCGATCGACCACTCCGTCGGCACACCTTTCCGGTGCACGAGCGGCGTCGCCACGAGCGAGGAAGGAGAGGTCCGTTCATAAGCGTTCGCACTTCGTCTCTCACGCGCGTTCCGCGACGAAGCGACAGCACGCCGCGCCCGCTCCGCGGCACGCGACCTCGCGCACGCGGACGCCGCGCGGCACGACGCGCGACAGCCCCTCCTCGAGGAACCCCGATTCCCACGCGCAGATCGGCCTGCGTCCTCGCGCCGGCTCCGGGCCGCCGGCGAGCTCGACCACGATCCGGCCCGGCTCGCTCCGCCAGGCGACCGCGCGCAGCGTGACGTGCGAGAGCGTATCCACGACGTCCCCCACGGCCCGGAAGACGAAACCGCGCGCGTCCCGCGCCCCGCCCTCCCGCCCGTCGGCCGCCAAGCGCCGGCGCGACGGCCGCGCGAGGAGCGCAGGGTCGAGCGGCGCCATCCGTCGCCGGCCCGTCGAGGTCAGCACGATGCCGCACGCGACGAGAAGGAGGATGCCGATCCCGCTCCAAAGGGCGAGACCGCCCGGGCCCCGCGCTGACTCGAGCAGCACCGTCGCGAGGTCCCGACCCTCACGAGCCGCCCACGTGACGAACGGGTCCACGTCGCAACGCGCGTTCCGCCGGGCAAGGCCGGGCTGGTACGCTCGTCGACGTCACCCCTCGACCTCGGAAACCACGCCGCCACCGAGCACCGCGGTCGCCACGTCGCCAGGTCCGTTCACGACGGTCCGCAGCCGCTGCGAGAGCGCGCGGTCCGCGAGGATGCGGTCGAGACGCTCGTGCGCCGGCACGTAGTTGACCTCGAGCCACGCATCCGCGAACCGGTCGACCAGCGGGTCCTGCCAACTCTCGCGATAGAAAACGAGGACCTTCGCCGCGATCCGCTCGTCGGCGACCCGGTACCGCTGCTCGCCTCCGAGAAGCTCCCGCGCGAGGACGCCTTGCTGCGCCATCTTGGCCAGGTGGAACGAGAGCGTGCTCCCCGCGACCGGCGATCGGGTCGCGAGCTCGCGGTGCGTCATGCCGCCTGCGAGGAGCAGGAGCACCCCGACCCTACGTGGCACGTCGTGGCGGAACGCCGCGATGTACGTCTTCTCCGAGCGGCCGACGATCGCCCGCACGTAGTACCGCTTGAACCCCCCGTCCTTGCGCGCCGTCACGAGACCGTGGCGCTCCAGGAAGTCCAGGTGGTACAGGACCTGGCCGAACGGGAGCGCGACCCCGCGCTCGATGCCGCGCAGGTGCTCCCCCGGCACGAGCCGCACGTACTCGAAGATGGAGCGCCGCGTCGGCAACGCCAGGATCTCCGCCTCGGACCTCGACGCCACGCCCCGGCTCGGCCGCCTCCTCCGGCATCACCCCTGCCGTGCAACCGCCGTGGGTTCCCCGCCGTGCACCTGCGCCCCACGTACCAGCAGCGCGAACCCGACCTCCGGACGAAAGCCGCGCGTGCCGCTCCCGACCGCGCGGCTCGCGCGCCTGCGCGACCTCGGCCTCCCCGAGTACCAGGCCCGCGCCTACCTGGCCCTCCTCGAGCACGGCCCGGGCACCGCACGCGACGTCACGGAGGCCTCCGGCGTCCCGCGCGGGAAGATCCACGCCACACTCCGCGACCTCCACGCGCGCGGCCTCGTCGACGTCGGCCTCGAACGACCCTACAGGTGGGAGCCCCGCCCGGTCGGCGAGCTCCTCGCCACGCTCCGCCGACGTCACCGAGAAGCCCTTGAGCACCTCGCCCGAGAAGAGCAGGACCTCGTGCGCGACCTCGCCGGCCCGCCGCACCACACGGCCCCCCTCGGCGGCGTCACGATCGTCCGCGGCCGCCGCAACGCCACCGACCGCATCCGCCACCTCCTCCTCTCCGCGCAGCGCCACGTCCTCGTCCACACCACGGCGAACGGCCTCCTCCGCCTCGCCCAGGACCACGACGACCTCGCCGCCGCCCACGAACGCGGCGCCGACCTCCACATCCTCGCCCCCGACGACGACCGCAGCCGCAGCGCCGCGCGCGCCCTCGCGGGCGCCGCCGACGTGCAACACGCCGCCACCCCGCCCGACGTCACCCTCGTCGTCGTCGACCACGCGAGAGCCCTCCTCCACCGAGCCCACCCCGACGACACGAAGCTCTTCCGCGGCGACGACCTCGCCGTCGTCATCGAGGACGCCGTCCTCGCAAGAGCCCTAGAAGAGATGGCTACTCCCCGAGCCGCGCCCATGCAAGCCGTTCCGAACGCGACCGACGAGAAGCGCCAAGAAGGCTCCGCGACGCGCGCAAGCCACGACGCGTGATGCGAAACAGCCGACCCAGCGCGACGCCGACGACCTCGACGAGACCGAGCGCGACGAGAGAACGGTCTTCGCGGTACGCTCCACCGGCCCCGAACATCGCGGCCCACGCGCGCCGACGCTCCACGCCCGCCGTCCGCGCCACGAGACCCAGATACCCTTCCCCAAGCGAAGCGACCGCGATCAGCACGCGAGCACGGACACGGCTGCGGCGAAGGCTAAGACGCGACGACGCTGCGACGGGCTCCATGCGACCGCGGGGACGCGGGGGGGTCTTGGACCTTGGCCCGAGCGCCTAGCGGGACCAAGCGGCAGGTGACGACGCCATCTGACGACCGGTGCCACGGCAGGTGGCGCCGTCACCTGCTCTTGGAT
>DATDQL010000027.1:0-3543 GCA_035292305.1 Thermoplasmatota archaeon | reverse complement strand
CGTTGGCTCGAAACTCCGTCGCTCCGAGCCTCCGTTCCTCCGGGTTTTCCTGGCGGGCGCCAACCGGTCCGTTGCCTCCCGCCAGTTTCACCCGGAGGAACGGAGGAACGAAGGATCGGAGGTCGCGCCTTGTTCGCCCCCTCGAGGCTTCGGACTTTCGAGCCAAGGCCCAAAAGACGAAGCGGCCTTGGCTCGAAACTCCGTCCCCCCGTCACCTCCGTTTCCTCCGTACTTTTTCAGCGGGGGGCATCGGACCCGTCGCCCCCCGCCAGGAAACAACGGAGGTGACGAAGGCAACGGAGGGACGGAAGTCGAGTTCGTCGAAGCCGAGGCAGGGCGCGACCTTCGAGCCAAGGCCGAAACGACCGATCCGGACGGCTTCGCCTCTTCGTCCCTTGGTCTCTTCGGTGGTCGCGATGCGAGCAGCCACGTCCGCGGTGCCGTCAGGAGGAGCGCGGTTTGAGGAAGCGCGCTCTCTATCTCGCCGCGGGCCTCGTGCTCTTCCTCGTGCTCCTCGGCGGCTTCGGCGTCGCGGCGTGGTGCGACGAGACGCGTTTCGGCTACTTCATGCAGGCTTCGCCCGCGCCCGCGGACCTCCCGCACGTCGACTTCACGAAGGACGACGCGCGCGCCCACCCGGACGTGCAGCGCGCGCTCGACCGCCCCGGCTACCCCGTCCGCGCGGAAGACGTCGCGAGCGCGCGCGCCTGGATCGGCCTCATGGAGGAGCAGCATGCGGCCGCGGTCCGCGCCGCCGTGGACGACGCGGGCCGGACCGGGCTCTTCTACGTCACGGCGTACGAGCAGACCCCGAGCGAGCGGTGGACGCGGGCCTGCACGTAGTCCGAGGGCGAGGGCAAGCGCAAGCGCAAGGCGAGGACGAGGGCGAGGGAGGGCCAAGGCCGCGGGGCGGAGCGGGATGACTTCGGCATCACGGACGACTGTTCCCACCCGGGCTTCCGAGCCACCGCTTGCGCTTGCCCTTGCCCTCGCCTTGCGCTTGCGCTTGCCCTTGCCCTCGTCTCGCGCTTGCCCTCGGCCCGCCGAAGGTTGATGTCCCCTAACGCCTCCTCCGCCCCTGTTGCTCCGCTCGACGTTCCTCCTCCTGCCGCGCATCGGTCCCGTCACGGAGGCGCGGCTCTGGGACGCCGGGTGCGCGACCTGGGACGATTACCGCGCGGGACCCCCGCGCGTGCGCGGCCTCGGCACGACGCTCCGGCGCCGCCACGAGACCGTCCTCCGACAGGCCGAGGCATCGCTCGCCGACGATCCCGGGTTCTTCGCGCGGGAGCTGCCGCACGGCGAGCATTGGCGCGCGTGGGGCGAGCTCGGACGGGAGGCTGTGCTCCTCGACATCGAGACGACGGGGCACCACGGCAGCGACGCCGACACGCTTACCGTCGTGGGCGTCCGCCGTGCGGGGCGCACGCGGCAGTTCGTGCTCGGCGACGACCTCACCTCCGAGAACCTCGACTGGGCCTTCGAGGGGGCGACGATGCTCGTCTCGTTCGCGGGCGGGAGCTTCGACCTCCCGCGCCTGCGCGAGGCCGGCGTGCGCATCCCGCGCGTGCCGCACTTCGACCTCCTCCCCGCGCTACAGCGGCTCGGGCACAGGGGCGGCCTCAAGAAGGTGGAGGCCGCCCTCGGCATCGAACGGCCCGAGGGGGTGCGCGGGATGAACGGCTACGACGCGGTGCTCCTGTGGCACCGCCACCTGCGAGGGGATCCGGCGGCGCTCGACCGGCTCCTTGCATACAACCGCGCGGACGTGGACAACCTCGAGCCACTCGCGCGCCGCGCCTACGACGGCCTCGCGGCGAAGTGCCGCGACGGCGCGCAGCGGCGGCTCGTGCCGGAGGCGCTGGCGGCCGCGGTGCACGCGCGCTGACGCCCCCTGCTTCGAGAGCCGCCGAGGATCCGCATCGGGCGCTCGACGGCTTCGGTCGACCGGAACGACACGGTCGAAGAGACCAAGAAACGAAGAGCCGAAGGCCGGCGTCTTCGTCTCTTGGTCTCTTCGTCGCTTCGATGAAGTCATCCCGGTCGACATTCACCGGCGAGGCTCAGGGGAACCCGGCCTCCCGCGCCGCCCCCGCCATCTCGCCCGGCACGTCCGTCACCACGGCGTCGACGCCGAGGCCCCATAGCTCGCGGGCGCGGACCGCGTCGTTGACCGTCCACGCCATCACGAGGAGGCCCTGCCGTCGCGCCGCCGCGAGCACCTCCGCCGTGACGAGGTCGTGCCGCAGGACGAGCGCGTCCGCGTAGTGCGCGACGGCCTCGACGTCCTTCGCGCCGACGTCGAACATCGCGATGAGGCCCGAGCGCATCTCGGGGAAGCGCACCTTGAACTCGTGCGCGGCGTCGGGGTCGAAGCTCGTGAGCATCACGCGGTCGCGCATGCCGCGGGCGAGCGCGAGCTTGCCGACGGCCTCGACGAGTCCCGGGTACGGGCCGTCGAGGGTCTTCGCCTCGACGTCCACGAGCCCCGCGGGGCCGGCGAGGTCGAGCGCTTCCTCGAGCGTCGGCACGCGCTCCCCCGTGAACGTGGGACCGAACCACGCGCCCGCGTCGAGGCTCCGGACCTGCGCGAGCGTCAGGTCGCCGAGGCGCCCGCGTCCCGGGAGCGTGCGCCCGAGGAAGCCGTCGTGCGCGACCACGAGCGCGCCGTCCTGCGTGAGGTGGACGTCGAGCTCGATCGCGGGCGTGTGCGCGAGGCCTCGGCGGAACGACGCGAGCGTGTTCTCCGGCGCCTCGCGCGGCGAGCCGCGGTGCGCGATGACGCGGGGAGGCTTCGACCAGTCCATCCGTGCTCAGCACCGCGCGCCTGCGGATAAGCCTTAATCCGACGGAGCGCGTCTCGCGCATCCTTGAAACGCGTCCGCGACCCGATCCACGACTACATCCCGTTGGACGCGGCGGCGCTTGCGATCGTGGACCGGCCCGAGTTCCAGCGCCTACGGCGCATCCGACAGCTCGGGACCGCCGCACTCGTGTACCCGGGTGCGAACCACGCGCGCTTCGAGCACAGCCTCGGCGCGCAGCACGTCGCGCGGCTCGCGTGCGAAGCCATCGGACTCAAGGCCGACGACGCGCTCGAGGTGCGCCTCGCCGCCTTGCTGCACGACGTGGGTCACGGGCCGTTCTCGCACCTCACGGACAACGTGATGCGCGACCTCGGGGGCTTCTCGCACGCGGAGGTGAGCGCGGAGCGCGCGCGGACCACGTTCTCGGACGCGCTCGCCGCGCACGGCGCGGACCCGAAGCGCGTCGCGGAGCTCGTGCGCGGCCGCGGCGCTCTCGGAGAACTGGTCGCGAGCGACCTCGACGTCGACCGCATGGACTACATCGTCCGCGACGCCCATTACACGGGCGTCGACGTCGGCGTGGACCTCGGACGGCTCGTGCACGAGATGCGCCTCACCCCGAAGGGCGTCGCGCTCTCGCTCGGGGCGCTCCAGGCCGCCGAGATGCTCCTCGTCACGCGGTACATGATGTACACGACCGTCTACCTCCATCCGACGTGCCGCGTCGGGGAGGTCA
>DATDQL010000026.1:0-3380 GCA_035292305.1 Thermoplasmatota archaeon | reverse complement strand
GAGGCCGACGCGGTCCGGTCCCGCCGGCCACCGGGTCCACGCGGCGGCCGCGTACGCCGCGAGCGTCACCGTGCCCACGACGAAGTGGACGAACGCGACCCTGTGCGCGCGCGAGCGGTCCGGGATCGCCGCGAGGTCGATGACGCCGGGAACGATCGCGGCGAGCGTCGTCGCGACGCCCGCGACGGCGAGCCAGAAGGGCACCGACGGGCCGATCGCGGCGCCCAGCGCGCGGAGGACATCAAGGAAGAGGAGCAACGGGAAGATCGCGGTCGGGAACACGACGAGCATCGGGTGCAACGGATGACGGAAGATCCGCGCGCGGGACCGCATGCGGCACGAGCCCGCGTGGCATGCTAAGTCGTTGCGGCTCGACCCGCTCCGTTTAAGTAGTGCTTCCCCGCGGCCCCTAGGGTATGGAAGCGCAATCGACTTCACCGCGTCTCGTGCCGTTCACGTGCCCGGCGTGCATGGCCCCGAACGAGGTCGGGCTCGTCGCGCTCGCCCGCGCCGGCTCGATCGTCTGCAAGGGGTGCAATCGCAGGCTCTCGGGCGGCGACGTATCCCGCGCGATCCACTCGCCGCGCACGGAAGCCTCGCGCGGCCCCGCCGGCCACACGGTCAGCGGACAGCGCCTCGGGCCGCTGCGGCGCTGAAGCCCGGCGACGCGGTCAGCACATCGTCATGACGCAGTGGAAGCAGCTGCAACGCCAGCCCTTCCACAGGTCCGTCGGCGCCGTCTCCTCCTTCACCCCGCCTTGACAGAGACGGCACGCTTCTCCCGGCCGGTACATCGACGCGTGCGTGCACACGGTGCAGCGCGCGAACGCGTGGGACGCGACGGCCACGGGTCCAAGGAGGAGCGCGCCCTTCATGCCTGTTTCGGCGCGAGGGCGACGCCTGCGGCCGGGCGCAGCCTCTCCGCAGCCCCCTCGGTCGTCGCGGCGCGAGCCTCCGGAAGCCCCCCGCTTGGAAAGAACGGAGGCGACGGAGAACCGCAAGGAACGGAGCCCCCGTTCCTCCGGTCCCTCCGTTTCCTCCGTTCTCGCTTGGCGAGGGGCGACCGGATCCCGCGGTCACTGGATCGCGATGACGACGCTCGACCCTTCCACGTCCCACGTCTTCACGTGCCTACCCTTCGGCTCGGACACGAAGGCGAGGCGCGTCGCGCGCACGTCCCGCGCGATGGCGTCCGCATGCGACGCGACGAGCGCGCGCAGCTTCTCCTCGAGCGCGACCTCGATCTGGACTTCGGCGTCGACCGGGAGGTCCAGATCCTTGCGCATCTCCTGCACGCGGCGCACGACCTCGCGTGCGTAGCCTTCGGCCTCGAGCTCGGGCGTCACGACGGTGTCCACATAGGCGGAGCCGGGGCCGAACGAGCCGCCGACGACGTTAGGCGGGAGGCGCGTCTGGAACGCCACCATCTCGGAGGTAAGGCGCACCTCCCCGCTCGCGAGGCCCACGACGTGCGCCTCGCCCGCCTGGAAGCGCCGGCGCATCGTGCGAAGCTCCTCCTGCGGCATGTCCTTGAGCGCGGCGAGGACGAGGGGCCCCTGCGCGCGGAACGTCTTGCCGACCAGGTTCTTGTTCGGCGCGGCCTCCAGCTCGAGCCCTTCCCATTCGCCGTGCACGAACGCGATGCGCTTCGCGTTCGCCTGCTCCTGGACGATGCCCGCGAAGCGCTCGATCGCCGCGCGGGCCGCCGCGTCGTCCGTCGCGACGGTGACCTTCGCGACGGGCCATCGCAGCTTCATCTGCGCCTGTTGCCTGGCGGCGACGATCGCGTCGACGAACGCGCGGGCGAGTCCCATGTCGCGTTCGAGGGATTCGTCCACGTGCGCGGGGTCCGGCGCGGGCCACGATGCGAGGTGCACGCTCGGCTCGGCGCCTTCGAGGTCGCGGTAGATCGCGTCCGCGACGAACGGCGCGAACGGCGCGAGGAGACGCGACGTCGTGAGCAGCGCGTGGTGGAGGGTCGCGTAGGCCGCGCGCTTCGCGGGGTCGGCGCGGTCCACCCATGCGCGGTCGCGCGCGAGCCGCACGTACCACCGCGAGAGGTCCTCGAGGACGAAGCGCTCGATCGCCCGCGTCGCCTTGTGGAGGTTCAAGGCCTCCATCTCGCGCGTGACCTCCGCGACGACGGAGGCGACGCGCGAACGCATCCAACGGTCCTCGTCCGGGAACGCAGCGGGCGGCACGTCGGTGCCGGCGGTCCACCCGTCGAGCGCCATGTACGTCGTCGCGAAGACGTGGACGTTCCAGAGGATGTTGAACGTCCGCTCCGTGATGCGGACCCCGTCCCATCCGAAATGGATGTCCTCCCACGGGGCGCAGACGCTCAGGACATGGAAGCGGAACGCGTCCGCTCCGTGCTTGACGACGACGTCGTGCGGCGGGATGATGTTCCCGAGGCTCTTCGACATAGGCCGGCCCTGCTCGTCGTGCACGAAGCCGTGCATCAGGACGCGCTCGTACGGCACGCGGTCCTGGGCGGCGACGCTCGCCGCGAGCTGGCTGTAGAACCAGCCGCGCGTTTGATCGAGGCCTTCGACGATGAAGTCGCACGGGAACCACTCGCGGAACTCGTCCGAGCGGGACGGCCAACCGAGCTCCGCCCACGAGGCGACCGCGCTGTCGAACCACACGTCGAGGACGTCGGGCACGCGACGCATCTCGCCGCCGTGCTTCTCGCACGTGAGCGTGACCGCGTCGATCCACGGACGGTGCAGGTCGAGGTCCTCGCGCCACCCCTTCGCCTTGCCGGCGGCCGCGGCCGCGTCGAGGTCCGCGCGCGAGCCGACGACGCGCACGCAGCCGTCGAGGCACTTCCACACCGGGAGCGGGATGCCCCAATACCGCTGCCGGCTGATGCACCAGTCGCGCGCCTGCCGCACCCAGTCCGCCTGGCGGGCGCTTCCGGCCCATTCCGGCGTCCAGTCGACGCGCTCGGTCTCGGCGAGCATGCGCTCCTTGATCTTCGTGATCTCGACGAACCACTGCCGCGTCGCGCGGTAGATGATCGGGTTCTTGCACCTCCAGCAGTGGCCGTAGGAGTGCGACTCGTCCTTCGCGTGGACGAGGAGCCCTTTCTCGCGAAGCAGTTGTACGACGCGCTTGTCCGCATCCTCCGCGTCGTCCTCCGCGCCCTTGACGCGAAGGCCCGCGAGGGTCCCGGCCTCCGCGGTGTAGCGTCCGTCCTCGCCGACGGGGCTGAAGGGCGGGATGAGGTACGTCGCGCCGACCTCGAAGTCCTCCGCGCCGTGCCCCGTCGCGGTGTGCACGAGACCCGTGCGGTCGCCCGCGACGTGCGCGCCGAGGAGGACCGTGTGCTCCTTGCCCGTGGGCTTGCGCTGCCGCGGGACCTCGTCGCGGAACGG
>DATDQL010000025.1:0-7151 GCA_035292305.1 Thermoplasmatota archaeon | reverse complement strand
TCGAGGCCCTGGAGCCGTTCCGAGCGCTCGGCCCCGTCGCGGTCGACGCCGCGATCCGCAAGGCCGACGCCCTCGCGCGCCGCGACGGCCCCGACGCCATGCTCGGGGCATGCGCGCGCGCCGTGCCTGCAGATGCGCGCCGCGCGGCGTACGGGATGGCGGCGGACCTCGTCGCCGCCGACCGCGAGTTCGGCGACATGGAGCACCGCTTCCTCCTGCGGCTCCGCGAGTTCCTCGACCTCGACGAGGCGACCGCCGCCGCGATCCTCGAGACGAGCAGCGTCGACCGATAGGGTCTACGGCGTCGGCGGCACGAAGAACGTCTCTTCGCCGCGTTCGATCGTCGGCAGCCTCAGGACGCCTGCGCCGATCTCGACGGGTCCGCCGACGGGCGACGGGAGGTAATCCCGCCCCGTGTAGGAGACGCGTAGCTCGAGCACGTGCCCGGCGGGCACGAGCGCGTCGAGCGGCTCGAACTCCATGAGGGCGACGAGCGATTGTCCAGGCACGACGGGCTTGGCCTCGTTGCCGCCTGCGGCGAACCGGAGGTCCATCGTGGCGGTGCCGATGCGGCGGTCGTCCGTCGCGTCGCGCAGCTCGGCGAAGACCTGCCCGCCGGCCGCATGCGGGACGGTCGTGACGTGGAACTGGGGGAGTCCGGCGATGCGCGTGTCGGCGGCGAGAGCCTCGCTCTCGAAGACGAGCACCGGGATCGCGCGGTCCGTGAGCGGTCCGACGATACGCGGCCCGTCGCTGGTCAGCGCGAGCGCCTCGTCGAGCGCGAGCTCCACCCACGTCGCGTCTCTCGGCGGCCACTCCTCCTCGACGCGCCAGCGTCCGTTGTAGTCCTGCACCTCGACCTGGAGCGCAGGCTTCGCGCCCGTGCCCTTCAGGTAGTGGTCGAACCATTCGAGGAGGTCCTGCGCCCAGTCCATGCGCACGCTCTCCGGCGCGTGGCAGAGGTCGGAGCCGTCGCACGACTCGTGTTCCTCGAGGCGGTCCGGGTAGTTGTGGGCCCACTGGCCGAGGAGCGCCTTCGTCTCTACGCCCTGCGCCGCAAGCTCCGTGTACCACGGGATGGGCGAGTGCGGGTCGACGTTCCAGTCCTGCAGCCCTTGCACGAGGTACACGCTCCCGCGGTAGTTCTCGAGGACGGCCGGGCGGAAGTTGCGCTCCTGCCAGTAACCGTCGGGGCCCGGCGCGCCCGTCGCCCAGGCCTGCACGCCGTGCGCGAGGCCGGTCTGCGTGTCCGGGCACGCCGCGTTCACGGCGAGGTGGTGCGCGTGCATCGGCGCGTAGGAAGGGGACGGGAGCGGCTGGCCGACGAGCGGCACGCCCGGTCCCTGCCCCTCCCCAGGCGAGTACGTGAAGGTGTAGTAGATGCCCCAGAGCAATCCGGGGCCGCGCGATTCCGCGGTGCCGTTGCGCCACATGAGCTCGTAGAGACCCGTGAGGCCGCTGATCGGGACGATGGTCTTCAGGTGCTCGCCGGGCGCCATCGCGGCCTCCCACGGCGTGCTGCCGTCGTACGAGCGGCCGATGAGCCCGACGTTTCCGTTGCTCCACGGCTGCGTGCCGAGCCACTCGACCGCGGCCTGCGTCGCAGCCTGCTCGATCTCGCCCATGAGGTCCATGCAGCCGCCGCTGCGGCCCGTGCCGGGGACGCTGACCTGCGCGACGGCGTAGCCGTGCGGGACCAGGTTGTCGATGAGGAACTTGCCGAGGCGGTGCGCGGGCGTGAGCGCCTCGTCGTCGAGGTCGCCATAGTACGGTCCGACGTCCGCGACGACCGGGACCTTGCACGGGTCCGCGAGCGACTCGGCCTCCCAGTCGCAGCCGGGGATCGCGGGGAGGAAGACGCCCATGTGCGTCTCCTGCATCGGAAGCCCTGCCGTCGCCGGGACGTCGAACGCGACGTACACGCTCAGCGGGTCGAGGATGCCGAAGGCGCCGGGCTCGAGGACCTGGCTCCAGTCGCCCTCCGTCTCGAACGCGAGGGAGGCGCGCTCCTGCACCGTCGTGACGGGCGTGAGGGGTCCGCCCGCGGCGTTCGGCGTGAGGGCGTTCTCGCTCGCGGCGAGGCAGCCGGAGAAGGCCAGCACGGCGGCTACGGCGAGGGCGGACGCGCGCATCGCCTGGGGACCCGGCGAGGTCCTCTTCAGCGTTATGGCGTGGCGGGGGTCCAGAGACCCTGGGGCGGGCGGGACAGCAAGCTTCACCCCCCGCCCGCGGGGTGCCGACGGCGTGCGCTTCGCGGTCGTTGTCGCAGCCCTCGCGAGCGCGGCCGCCGCGGGCTGCGCGGTCCCCGCGGACTCCCCGAGCGACGAGGTCGCGGACGCCGCGCCGCCGACCGCCCACGCCTGGGGCCTCGCGGAGTGCGCGTACGTCATCGCGGTCGTCCCGGTCGACCCCGCGCGCCTCGCGGAGCACCTCCCCGAAGGCTTCGCCCCGGCGCCGTCGCTCCTCCGTGTGCTGCCCGCAGGGCCGCGCAGCTCGATCGAGCTCGACGCGTATCATTGCGCCTCCGGCGTCGCGCTCGACGGCGCCGCCCTCGCCGACGTCTCGTACGGAAGCTACTACACGGCGGTCGCGGCGCCGGAGGAGCTCGAGGAAGACGGCTACGACGCGGTCTTCGTGAAGTGGGACTTCCTCGTGCCCGACGAGACGCGCCGCGCCACGCTCGTCGCGGGCGGGCTGCCTGCGCGCGGCGGCTCGTCCGCGGTCGCCGTCACGGCGGCGCCCGCGGGCGGCGTCTTCGTCGAGGCTGTACTCGCGCTGGACGACGGCGGCGGTTTCGCGCTCCGAGGCGTCGCGAGCGCGCCGGACACGCAGGACGAACCGCTCCCCTTCATGGAATACACTCCGCTCGACCGCGGCGGCCTCGCCCGCTGGCACGCGCGCCTGCACGACGCGACGTTCGCGAGCGGCGAGGGCGTCGTGGAGATCGCGCCGGGGTGGGTGCGGGACGTCGTCGGCGCCGACCGCGCGCCGGCGACGTTCATCGCCGGTGACTGGAACCTCGACGAGGCGGACTTGGCGTTCCCGATCGAGTGGCCGCCGTCGTGAGACGCTCGTACGGTCCGTTGTCGCCCGCCAGATCCACACGGAGGAACGGAGGCTCGGAGGAACGGAGGGCGGAAGGAGGAAAGGACTCCGATCCTCCGAGCCTCCGTTCCTCCGTGTGATCCTGGCGGGAGGAAACGGAACGCGCAGCCTCACGCCGGCGGCTTCTTCCTCGCAAGCGCCAGCGCCGCGTTCCACTCCGCCGCGGTCACCGGCTGCACGGACAGGCGCGCGATCCGCACGAGCGCCATCTTCCTGAGCGCCGGCGTGCGCTTCACCTCGTCGAGCGCGACGGGACGCGGCAGCGCCTCGCGGAAGCGCACGTCGACCGTGACCCACGTCGGGGCGTCGCGCTTCGCCTTCGGGTCGTAGCCCATCTCGTCCTTGCGGTCGAACTGCGAGGGGTCCGGGTACGCCTCCTTCACGACCTCGGCGATGCCGACGACAGCCGAGGGTTTCGCGTTCGAATGGTACACGAAGACGAGGTCGCCCTTCTTCATCGCGCGCAGGTGGCCGCGAGCGGCGAAGTTGCGGACGCCGTCCCAGCGCGTCGTCTGCCTGGGCGCGCGTCGGAGGTCGTCGAGCGAGAACACCTCGGGCTCGGTCTTGACCAGCCAGTAGGAGGGCACCGCCATCGCATCGCGCCCGGGGGCCAAGATCTCTGCGGATCAGATCGTCCGCAGCACTTCGCGGCCCTTCACGGGATCGTCCACCGCGAACGCGAGGCGCGGCTCCGTGCCGAAGATCGGCACGAGGCACATGATGTTCAGCCCCGCCTCCGACAGCCGCGTGAGGTAGCGGTCGAGCTCGCCCGGCTTGTCCTTCGCCGCAACGACGAGGTACTCGACGGGGCGCACGTTCGCGTCGACCTCGCGCAGGACCTCCCGCGTCGCGAGCGTGCTCTCGGTGACGAGCCCGATCTTCGCGTGGCCGTCGAACGACATGCCGCCGATGCCGGCGATGTTCACCGCGGCCTTCGCGAGGCGGCTCGTGATCATGTGCAGGGCGCCGGGCGTGTCGGGAACGTCGAGCAGGAACCCCTGCATCACCTTCGCGGGCATACGGCGCCCCATGCGTTCCGGGCTGATGAAGGGACGGGGTCCTCCGGGGGACGTCCCGAACGCGCGCGACCTACAGGAGCTTCTCGTCCCGGATGGCGTCGCGGCCGTTCTCGTCCGTGCAGTCCTCGGTCTGGAGGCCCGGCATGGTGTTCCTCTCGCGCCACAGGCCGCCGTCGGAACCGAGGTAGAGGCCGCCGGCGCCGAGGGCGCCGTCGTCCGTGACGTCGGAGCACGAGGGAGCCTCTGCGGAGGCGAGGGGGAACACCAGGCTCGATGCGAGCAGCACGACGAGGATCGCGCGCATGCGCCGCCCATGGGCCCGGGCGGCTTGACCTTTCTCGCGAATGCGGCTCACGTCCCGTACGGGCAGTCGCGGACGCCGGCCTCCGCGCGGGCCACTTCGACGGGCGGGGCGCCGGGGACGTCCACCCGCATCGCCGTGACCGAGAGCCGGCCTGGCGCGGACGACTCCCGGACGTCGAGGAGCACGGACCCGCCGCCGGGGAGATCGATGCGCGTCCCGGGGGCGAACGAGCCGGGCGGGACGAGCGGCCCGTCGTTCAGGCGCAACTGCGTGAACTTCGCGTTGAGGATCGTCGGATACGCGCACCCGACGATGGCCTCGGCCTCGATGCCGGTCGCGAGGACGTACCCGATCGGGACCGGGATCTTGACGTATGCGACATCCGCCCGCGCGACAGCGCGCCGGTCGAGCGTGAGGAGCTCCGCGAGGAGGCCCGACGCGTGCAGGCCGCCGTTCCTCGCTTCGCCGACCGCGGCCTCGTGATCAGAGTGCTGGTCCGTGGAGACGTCCCCGGTGTCGGCGTGCCGCGACTCCCCGACGCGCAGCGCGGAGGCGCGGCCCTCCATGAGCGTCGGGAGCACGACGACCTCGAACGCGACGAGCACGGTCGCTCCCGCGTCGTCCGTGACCGCGAGGCGCGTCTCGTGTCGGCCCGGGAAGTCGAACGACTTCGTGACCGACGAGCCCGAGACGCTGCGGCCGTCCGAGAACTCCCAGACGACCTCGACGATCGTCCCGTCCGGGTCGACGCTCGTGTCGGTGAACGTTACCGGCTCGCCGAGGAGCGCGTGCGTGGGCGACACGGTCCACGAGACCGCGGGCGGGGCGTTCGCGTGCGCGAGCGGCAGCAGGGCCGAGGCGAGGAGGCCGACGACGACCGCGGAGACCCGGGAGCGCACGCCCGTCGAGAGCCCTCGCCGTACATCTAACCTGGCCCTTTTCCGTATCCGGTCCCGGTCCGCGGCGCGTCACCGCAGCGCTGAAGGCCCGCGCCCGGCATCGACGCGGCGGGGCGAAGTCGTTCGGTGAGGCGCGCCGTCGTCGGCAAGAAGCGGGCCCGTGGCGCGGGCTCGCGCTCACGGTCGCGACCTTCGGCGTGGACCGGTACTCATGGATCTACAAGGCGCCGAATCACGGCTTCCAATCGCGGTGCGCAACATGCGCCCCGGTCTTCTCGTCGCGCGCCGGCAGATCGTCGAAGCGTTCCGCGAGCCACTGGAACCACTCGCCGGGGCGCTCGCTGCCGATCGAGGCGCGCTTCCCCTCGATCCACGGGCGCAGCTTCCGCCACGAGACGCGCACCGCGCCTCCGGCCCACTCGTTCGCGGTCGAGATCGGCAGCATCCGGGCGTGCACCATCATGCCCATGAGCTCGAGGCGGTTGTAGATCTTCGTGACCTCGCCGCGGGCGTTCGCTGCTTCCACGATCTCGGCCGGGGCCGAGTCGGGGAGCGCGTAGACCGCGTCGAGCGCCTTCAGGCTCTCCGCGTCCGCCCACTGCTGCAGCACGGTGAAGGCCCCGGTGTCCTCGCGCTGCCTGCGGTACTGCCGCAGCTGCACGACGGCGAACGCGACGCCACCCACGACCACGGCGGCGCCCACGACGTCTGCGAGATCGGCGAGGGTCGCGAGATCGGCCATCGGGTAGGCCATCGCGGTCTTTCCGCTTGAAGCCCCGCTCCGCTACAGGGCGGCCGGCGGCTCGGGCTCGTTGCGATAGTCCCACGCGAGGCAGCCGAGGGCCGTGAACTGGCGAGGGTTCGCCGTCACGACGAAGGTGTCGGCGAGGCGCGCGGCGACGGCAGTCTTGTTGGGCCTTGGTTTCACAGGGAAGACCGCGTTCTGGCGTCCTCCACCTCGCGTCGCACCCGGAGCGCGTCGCGCGGGCTGAGCTTCAGGTGGTGCGCGACGTCCGCGAGGTGCTCCTCCTCCTCGCGCGTCATCGCCCCGTCGGCGAGCGCGGCCCGCACCGCGGCGCGGTACGCCTCAAGCGCGGCGTCGTCGGGGACGGCCGCGGCGGCGACCGCGCGATCGCGACGGCCGCCTTCGAACGCGCGCTGGATGGGCGAGGCCGCGAAGAGGAACGCCCCCGCGACGACGCCGCCCATGAGAAGGCCGTACTGCGCGGCGAGGAAGTTCTGCGCGACCTGCGCGACGACGAAGAGGATGGCGAGCGCGCCTGCCGCGAGCGGTCCGCGCGAGACGGCGAGGCGCGGGAGCGGGACGCCGAGGAGGTCGTAGCGGACGATCGCGAGGACGAGGAGCGCGGCGCCGATCGTGCGGACGATCCCGAATGCGCCGAACTCGCGGCCCTCGCCGCCCGGAACGAGCCAGAAGACCCCTCCGGCGACCGCGCTCGCGGCGAACGTCGCGACAAGCCGGCTCGCGAGCCTCGCGTCGTGGGTCGCGCGTCCCGGCACGAACGCGACCGCCGCCCCAACGGTAAGCACGACCAGAAGCCCGGTGCCCGCGGCGAACGGGACCGTCGAACCGTTCCAGCCCGGTGCGAGCACGGCGGCGACAGCGAACAGCACGTAGACGTCGAACGCGACCGCGACCGCCGCGAACGCTCGCCGTGCGCGTCCTTCCTGGGCGCCGGATGCGCGGAAGCTTCGCGCGCACGCGAAGACGACCGCGTTCATCGCGAGGACCGCCGCGAGGATCGCGCCGACCGCGACCGCGACCGGGACGGGCGGCCCCGGGAACGGCCCTCGCCGTAGGAC
>DATDQL010000024.1:0-3146 GCA_035292305.1 Thermoplasmatota archaeon | reverse complement strand
AGGACGAGGAGATCTGGCACGGGTACCTCGAGATCATCGAGGGCATCCTCGATGGCGTTCCCGTCGCGACGACGACGCGCATCGACCCCGAGGACGACCCGCTCGTGCACGGCGCGTGCGGCCCGAGCTTCCGCTGCCCCGGCGCAGTGGACTTCCTCGACGTGGTCGTCGACGCCGACGGGCGTCCGTGGGCTGCGTTCGTGGACGCGTGCAGCGCGGAGTGCGCGGCCGAGGTCGGCTCGAAGAACGACCAGTCGCTCGGCCTCGTCGCGACGTTCGCGACCCGCCCGAGCCTTCTCGCGAACGGGACGATGCTGCCGCCGGTGCACGGCGCGACGCGTTGAGGGGGCATGTCGTCGTGCGCGTCGTCTCGCTCGTGCCGTCGTGGTCGGAGACGCTCTGGGAATGGGGGCTCCGCGAGGGCGAGCTGATCGGGGTAACGAACTTCTGCGTGCGTCCTCGTGCGATGTTCGAGTCGGTGGAGCGCGTCGGCGGCACGAAGGACCCACGCGTTGCGCGCATCGTGGAGCTCGCGCCGGACCTCGTCGTCGTGAACGTCGAGGAGAACCGGAAGCCCGACGTCGACGCGCTCCTCGACGCGGGCCTGAAGCTGCACGTCACGGACGTGCGCACGGTCGAGGCCGCGGCGCGCGAGGTGCGCGCGCTCGGCGGCGCGGTCGGCAGGCCCACGGAGGGCGAGGCCTTGGCCGTGCGCATCGAAGATGCGCATGCCGAGGCCAGGCGCGCTCGTTTCGAACGAAAGTTGCGCGCGTTCGTCCCGATCTGGAAGAAGCCCTGGATGACGTTGAACGGGGACACGTACGCGTCCGCGCTGCTTGCGGCGTGCGGTTTCGCGAACGTCGCGGCGGGCCTCGGCGAGCGGTATGCGACGGTCGAGGAGCCCGAGATCCGTGCGTTGGCTGCCGAGGTGGCGCTGCTTCCGACGGAGCCCTACCCGTTCGGGGAGAAGCACAGGGGGGACCTGGAGGTCGCGGGGATTCCGCGCGCGCGATGCGTCGTCGTGGACGGGCAGGCGCTCACGTGGTACGGGTGGCGGACGCCGGAGGGGGTCGCGGAGTTGGCGCGGGTACGTTCGGGTGTCGGTCGTTAGTCTGATGGGGGCTTCGGTCCATCGGATGGTGTGGCCCTCGTGTGGACGGCGGTCGGCGTTTTCGGTCTTGCGACCGGCGTCTTTGCGGCAGTTCTCGCTCTCGCGGTCTACCTTGCGGGCCCCCGCCGGTTCGTGAACCGCGTGGTCACTGCATTCCTCGCGGCGGAGGCGGGCGCGATCCTCTTCGCAGTCGCGGCCGAGCACCTTACGGACGACCCGGCGTACGTCTACGCCGGAGCCGTCGTCGGGTACCTCGCGTTCGTCGTCACGCCGTTCGCCTACCTCGCGGTCGTCGGCATCCTCGACTCCGTCCTCGCGCGCCCCTTTGCGACCCGCACGGGCCGCGTCGCGCTGCTCGTCGGGGCCGTCGCAGGCATGGTCTCTGTGTTCGCCGCCCGGCCCTTCTGGGTCGCAGGACCGGCGGGCGCGTTCGTGCCGGGGCCCGGGCTGCCCCTTGTGCTCCTCGCGGACGTCCTGATCTCGCTCTACGCGCTCGCGACGGCTGTCATGATGTACCGCACTGCGACGAGCTCGACGGCCCGGCGAACGGCGGGCTGGTTCATCGCGGCGTTCGGCGCGCGGGACGTGCTCTACGTCGTGCTTCCATTGCTCTACCTTGCCGGCGTCGCCCCGTGGCTCGGCGTCGCCGGGATTGCGGTCGCGGCGGTCGTGTACCTTCCGCTCGTCGCGTACGCGCTGCTCCGGACGCAGCTGTTCGACATCGATCTCAAGATCAAGATGGGGCTGCGTCGCGGCACGGTGGCGTTCGCGTTCCTCGCGGTATTCTTCATCGTCGCGCAGGTGGCGTCGGAGGCCCTTAGCGCGCGGCTCGGGATCGTCCTTGGCGGGGCCGCGGCCGGCCTTCTTCTCTTCGCGGTCGCTCCGCTGCAGCGCGCGGCGGAGCGCCTGGCGGACGCCACGATGCCGAACGTCCGGCCGACGTCGGAATACGTCGCGTTCCGGAAGCTCGAAGTGTATCGGGCTGCGCTCGAGGGTGCGTACCGCGACGGCGATGTCACGCCGAAGGAGCGCGAGATCCTGACGAGTCTCGTGACCTCCCTCGGGATCGCCTCGCAGGACGCCGAGGCGATGGAGCGGGACGTGGCGGGACGGCGCTCGCCGGTCTGAGGCCGCCCGCGGGCGCACTTTCTTATACAGGTCCCGCTTTCGGGCCCCCAGGCCCGTGAGGCTCCCGCGCTGCGGGGGTCGAGGCGAGTTCGCCTTCTCATGGACCGATGAACCGCAAGGTGAGATCCTCATGCCGATGTTCGTGCGCTTCGAGGCGCCCAAGGAATTGCAGGACAAGACGTTCGAGGCCGTCGAGGCCGCCCGGGACACCGGCGCGGTCAAGAAGGGCACGAACGAGGTGACGAAGATCATCGAGCGCGGCCAGGCCAAGCTCGTCGTGATGGCGATGGACACGACCCCGGAGGAGGTCCTCGCGCACATCCCGCTTCTTTGCGAGGAGAAAGGCGTGCCGTACAGCTACGTCCCGAGCAAGCAGGAGCTCGGCACGGCCGCGGGGCTCGAGGTCCCGACCGCGAGCATCGCGATCACGGACGCGGGCCGCGGCGCGCAGGTCATCGCCGAGATCGCCGAGGCTTCGGCGGCGCTCCGCAAGTAGGGGTGTTGTCGATGGCGGAAGAAGACAGCGAGTCGGGCATCCCGTCCGAGGTGGTCGAGATCATCGGCCGCACCGGCATGACGGGGGAGGCCACGCAGGTGAAGGTGCGCGTGCTGGACGGCCGGGACAAGGGCCGCATCATCACGCGGAACGCCATGGGTCCCGTGCAGATGGGAGACATCCTGATGCTGCGCGAGACGGCCCGTGAGGCGAAGAAGCTCAACATCCGGTGAGCACACATGGTCGAAAAACACGACTGCAGCTTCTGCGGGAGCCCCATCGAGCCGGGCACCGGGAAGCTCTACGTCAAGCGCGACGGGACGAAGTTCCACTTCGACTCGATGAAGTGCCAGCGGAACATGCTCGGCCTCAAGCGCGTGAACCGGAACGTGAAGTGGACGGCCGCCGGTC
>DATDQL010000023.1:0-5190 GCA_035292305.1 Thermoplasmatota archaeon | reverse complement strand
GGGAGCCAGTGGCCCCAGAACCGGATCGCCTCGTCCGTGAGCTGCTCCGGCGCGCGCTTGGCGAGGACGTCGTAGAACGAGTTCACGTCGTGCCTCGAATGCCCCATCATGACGAGGAGGTGCACGACAGCCTCGCCGTGCGGCGGGACGTCGACGTTCCACTGCACGACGCTGTCCGCCGCGCCGTGGCTGATGCGGCCGCCTTCGAGCCTGCCGTCCTCCGCGTCGACGTACGAGCCCTGTAGGCCCTTGAGCGTGTGCTCGCCGCACGTGAACGCGTCGAAATCGGGCCGCCCCCAGAGCTGGAAGTAGTAGTTGCGCTTGTAGTGGTTGACCGTGCGGCGTTCGTCGTCCCAGTACGCGGTGTCCTGGTACATCGACTCGGCGATGGTCAGGCTCTGGTACTGCATCAGGCGCAGGTGACGCGCCCGCGCCTCGCGGTTCTGCAGCGTGAGACGGCGGATGATGAGGTCGTGGTTCGAGTGCACGACGTCGTCGACCGTGACCTCGAGGCCGGGCCGAGTGTGGACCGTCCGCATGCAGTTCGAATCATGCAGGTACCCCTGGCGCACGCGGCCGACGTCGTCCGCGGCGCGACCCTTCCCGAGCCACGTGAACTCGCCGGCGTCGACGTCGAAGACGCCGAGCCGGACCTCGCGCAGGTGCTGGTACTGTCCCGCGAACGGGTAGTAGAGGTTGGACCAATCCCCGTGTTCGTCCACGGTGAGGAGGACGCGGGAGTTCCCCGCGAGCAGCGTGATCATCGCAGGACGGATGTTGAGCCGCAGGGCAGCCCAAATACCCTTTGCCTCGCAGCCGCGGGCTTCAAACGGGACCACCCCGCTGCCGGAGCGGCATGGCCGCGCTCGCCCTCCGCGTCGCCGACCGGCTCGAATCCGCGCGCCCGGGGGACTTCCACGTGGTCGCGCTCCCGGACTTCTTCCTCGATCACATCGTGGTGGCGCCGCCTTGGAGCGACGCGACGTCGGCGATGCAGGCGGTCCACGCGCGCGGCGGCGGGAACGTCCCCGGCTGGCCGCAGCGGTTCGCGCCGGGCGGGAACGCAGCGAACACGGCGCTCGCGGTCGCGCGCCTCGGCGCGCGGTCGCACCTCGTTGCCCGAACGGACGCGTTCGGGCTCGCGTACCTCCGCGAGACGATCGGGCCCCTCGGCGTCGACCTCAAGCAGGTGCGAGACGACGGCGACCTCGCGATCACGACCGCGCTCGAGTTCGGCGAGGAACGGCGCAACGTGATGCTCTCGTGGGCGGGAAGCGTCGCGGATCTCCGCCCCGAGCACCTCGACGACAACCAGCTCACGCTCGTCCAGGGCAGCGACGCCGTCGTCCTCGCGAACTGGACGGCGAACCGCGGCGGCGGCACCGAGCTCTTCGAGCACGTCCTGAAGAGCACGGGGGGTGGTCGCACGCTCGCCTACGTCGACACGGGCGATCCTTCGGCGCGGCTCGCCGACGTCCCGGACCTCAAGCGGCGCGTGTTCGCGCATCCCGACCTCGACGTCCTCGCCCTCAACGAGAACGAGCTCCGCCTGTTCTCGGGCGTCCCCGGCGTGGAGGCGGGGCGCGCCGCCTTGCGCCGCGAGGTCGCGCCCGATGCCACCCTCGACGTCCACACGTCGGAGGCCTCGTGGACGGCAGGACCTCACGGCGAAACGAGCGTGCCCGCGTTCCGCGTGCGCTTCGTCCGCGCGACGGGCGCCGGGGACGTGTGGAACGCCGGGAACCTCCTCGGCCACCTGCTCGACCTCGCGCCCGACGAACGGCTTCTCCTCGCGAACGCGACCGCGGCGATCTACGTGTCCGGGACCGGGCCTCCGCCGAGGCTCGCGGACGTGGTAGCGTGGCTGCGGAGCGGTCCTGCGTTCCAGTGACGGTCGTGGGCCGCGTTTTCGAGTCTCGGTAGTCGGCCAGGCCCTGGCGGATGTTGCCGATGCGTGGCCCGGTCGTTCGCGGCAGCTCCGTCGTCCAAGACCGGAAGACGGGAAGACCTTCCCTTGGAAGTCTCGGTAGCTGGCCACGCCGCCCCATGGCCACGAAGACCACGAAGCTTCACGAACATCACGAACCCCCCGGCCGATTCGTGGAGTTCGTGACGACTCGTGGTCTTCGTGGCCCTCAAGTGGCAGGCAAAGACCTACCCCCTGGTACCGACGGGCCAGGGGTCGGGGGCTACCTCGCCGGCCGCAGCGTCACGAGCGTCGCGCCGATCTCCTCGACCTCGGACGCGGGCACGCGGAGGAAGCGCCCGGGCTGGCCGGGCTGGTCGACCACGAGGAACTTCACGCGGCGCTGATCGACGAGCCCGACGTCCTCGACCTGGCCGAGGCGGACGCCTCCGGCGTCGACGACATCCTTCCCGAGGACCATGTCGGGCTCGATCGCGGATCGCATCACGGGCCCGTTCCGACGCGCGCGTGCAAGAGGCTTTCGCCTACGGCTGTACGTCGGTCCCGGGAGCGTCCGACGCCCTTCGTCGCCTCGGCTCGCCCGACGGACGAGCCGCGATGACGCGATGGCATCAAGGAGCCGTGAACCGGCGAGCGCCTCAGCGCTCGGCCCGCACCACGCTCACCCCTTCTTGGTGGCCTGCTCGAGGATCTGACTGACCGTGGACCAGTTGACGACGTCCCACCAGGCCTTGAGGTAGTCCGCGCGCTTGTTCTGGTACTTCAGGTAGTACGCGTGCTCCCAGACGTCGACGCCGAGGATCGGCGTTCCCGTCGCGGCCGGCTCGACGATGCCTTTCATGAGCGGGTTGTCCTGGTTCGGCGTCGAAACGACTTGGAGGTGCCCGTCGCCGCCGACGATGACCCACGCCCAGCCCGAGCCGAACCGCTTGACGCCTGCGTCGGCGACGGCTTCCTTCATCTTGTCCATGCCGCCGAGGTCCTCGTCGATCTTCCGCGCAAGCGCTGGCGAGGCGGAGCCGGTCTGGCCCTTGGGCGCCATGATGTTCCAGAAGTGAGTGTGGTTCCAGTGGCCGCCGCCGTTGTTGCGGAGCGCGCTCTGCGCTTCCTTGGGCGCGTTCGCGATCTCCATGCAAAGCTGCCAGACCTGCTTGCTCTCCCAGTCCGGCTTGCCCTGGACCGCCTTGTTCAGGTTGTCGACGTACGCCTGGTGGTGCTTCCCGTGGTGGATCTGCATCGTCTGCGTGTCGATCACGGGCTCGAGCGCGTCGAACGCGTACGGCAGGTCCGGTAGCTTGAACGCCATGGATTCCCTCGCCGCGGGCATCCGGCTCCCTCGGTATGATGGTTGGCCCTAGGGTGGCGGTTGAACGCGACGCGTCAAGCCGCGATTACGCGATGACGCGATGAAACCGGGATCCGTCCCCTCATCATGTCATCGCGTAGTCGCGTAATCGCGGCCGTCGATGCCGCAGCGGAAACGTTTTCCCCCTGGCGCCGCTCGCCCGCCCCGTGCCGAGGGCAGCGAGGCCGCGGGTCGTCGTCGCCGGAGCGGGCTTCGCGGGTCTGCGCGTCGCGCAGGCCCTCCAGAAGGACGCGCGCGTCACCGTCGTGGCCCCCGACGACTTCGTCTTCCTGCCGCTCCTCCACGAGGTGCTCGTCGAGAGCGTCGTGCCGCCGGACATCACCGTGCGGCTCGAAGACGCGGTCCCGCGCGCGGAGGTCGTCCGCGACCGCGCCACCTCGGTCGAGGGGCGCGAGCTCGTCACGGCCTCCGGGCGACGCCTCCCGTTCGACGCGCTCGTCGTCGCGGTCGGTGCGGAGCCGAACGACTTCGGCGTCCCTGGCGTGCGCGAGAACGCGCTGCCGTTCGCGTCCGTGCGCGACGCGCTGCGCGCGAGCGGGCGCCTGCGCACGGCGGCGGCGGACGCGCCCGGCCGAGCCGTGCGCGTCGTCGTCGCGGGCGCCGGCTTCACCGGCGTCGAGGTCGCCGGCGAGGCCGCGGCCCTCCTCGACCGGCTCGGCGTCGCGCGCGAGGTCACGCTCCTCGACGCGCTCCCCGACGTGTTCCCTCGCCAAGGCGCGGCCTTCCGCCGCGAGATCCGCGCCGCTCTTGAACGCCTCCGTCTGCGCCTGCGCACGTCGACGCGCATCGTCGAGGCCCTCCCCGACGGTGTGCGCGTGCAGCCGCCCGCGAAGGGCGGCTCGGCGCCCGCGGCGGAGACGGTGCCCGCGGACGTCGTCTTCTGGTGCGCCGGCGTGCGGCCGCGGACGGTCGCGGGTGTGCACCCCCTCGTGAGGCCGACGTTGCAGAGCGTCGCGCGCGACGACGTGTACGTCTGCGGCGACGGCGCGTCGTTCCCGAAGGAGATGCAGGTGCCGCTCCTCGCGCAGACCGCGGAGCAACAGGCGCCGCTCGTCGCGTGGAACGTCCTCCACCCGGAGGCGCCGAAGGAGTACGTCCCGAAGGTGAAGGGGCTCATCGTGAGCGTCGGCCCGCGCTACGCGGTCGCCGAGATGGCCGGCGGGAACGTCGTCGCGGGCGAAGTGCCGTGGCACGTGAAGCGTCAACTGTACAAGGCGAAGATCCGGATGGCGTGATCTCTGACCCTGCGACCCTGGCCGCGACGCGCCCGGCGGCGGCACCGCTCCCGGCTCGGAACGTTACGGATAGTTCATAGGCATCCCGCGGACGTTCCCGGTCCGTGCAGCCCCCCCGCGCCCGCGCCGCGGTGCTCGTCGTCGCGACGCTCGCGCTCGCGCTCCCCGCGGTCGGCCTCGTCGATGCGGACGAGGAGCTCTTCACGATCGACGGCGCACGGTGGGGGACCTCGGACGCTCCCGAGGAGGCCGCGCGGGGAGACCGTGGAGTCCCGCTCTCGGTCACGATCCACAACGTCCACACGGCCGACTACGCGTCGGCGCGGGCGGAGCTCCTCGACTCGCAGGGCCTCGAGGTCACGGTACCCGGCGGCGACGTCGCGTCGCGCTCCGAACCCTTCGCCGCCGGAAGCACGTGGGAGCCGACGTTCCACGTCGACCTCGGGGACGACCTCGCGGCCGGCGACATGGTCACGGTCCGGATCCGGCTTACGGCCTGGCGCCTCGCGTCCGCCGAGGAGTCCACGCTCTCGACAGAGGTCCGCGTGAGCGGCCGCACCGAGGTGAGCGCCGCGCCCGTGGATCCGCTCCTGCCCGGGGGCGAGGCCGTGGACGCGCCCGTCCGCGTCGCGAACCAAGGCGACGGCGCGACCGGCGCGATC
>DATDQL010000022.1:0-7654 GCA_035292305.1 Thermoplasmatota archaeon | reverse complement strand
TCCTTGCGACCGGCGCCGCCGATGTCGAGATCGAGGACGCGGTGTTCCGCGGGACGGGGACCGCGGTCCGCGCGGCGCCCACGGACGGTGGACGGTTGCGCGTCGCGAACTCCACGTTCGTGGCGAACGGACGCGACGTGGATGTCGACGTCTCGGGGAAGGCGGGGGTCGTCCAGCTCACGAGCAACGTGTTCGCGGCGTCGAGCGCCGCGCCGTCGTGGGCGGCTGCGACCGCCGGCAACGTCCGAGTCCGCGGGCAGGGCGACATCACGCTGGGGCTCGAGGGGAACCATTTCGAACGGACGGCTCTCGCGATCCGTCTCGAAGGAGACGGCTACAAGGTCGCGGTGGAGGGCGACCGCTTCGGGGATTGCGGCGCGGTCGCGGTCGCCGACGGCGCGCTCGACCTGCGGTTCCGCGACGCCGTCGAGGAGTGCGAAGCCGGCGTGTACGCTTCAGGCGGCGCTCGCGTCGCGGGCGCCCGCCTCTCGACGCCGCGGCCTCCGGGCTCGTCCACCACATTGTGGATCGGGGTCGGAGGAGCGGTCGGCGCCGCGCTCGTCGTCGCCGCAGGCTGGGCCGTGGCGACGCGTGACGGTCGCGCCCGATCCCCGCTGCGAGGCGACCAGGTCGGCGTGCGCGAGGCCGTGCTCGGCGCGCTTCCACCAGGGCAGGAGACGACGGCGGCGGAGCTCGCGCGAGCTGCGGGCGTCCCTCGCGCGGTCGCGGAGCGCGCCCTCGCCGCGCTCGCCCGCGCGGGCGAGGTCGAGGCGATCGGCCGAGCCGTCGTCCGGTGGCGCCGCCGCGGGGCCGAGCCTCCGCTGCGGCGCATGGAGCAGGTCGTCCTCGACGAGATCCGCGCGCACCCCGGGAGGGCGCAGGCGGAGGTCGCGCAGGCGCTCGGGCTCTCGCGCCAGGCGCTCCACTACCACGTGAAGAAGCTGGAACAATCCGGCCTCGTCGTGAAGGTGACGCGCGGTCGAGAGACCTTGTGCTTCCCGGCGGAGGAGGGCATGCCCCCGACGGGTCGCGACCTCAGTTGAAGAGGCGACGGAACCAGCCGGTCCGCGGCACCTCGGCGGTGGCCGGGACCCAGCCTTCCATCTTCTTCAGGTAAGGCAGGCCGGTCCTGTTGCTGACCTCGACGGCGAAACCCGCCGGAAGATCGCAAGGTGATCCACTCTTCGGCGGGTGCGCGCTGAAGTAGTAGATCCTCTGCAGGCGGCCGCCGTTCAGACTTACTTCCCTCGTGTAGAGGGAATAGCTACCGTGGCGATACGGCATGGTGCATCCCGAGGTTCCGAGCCACGGGGCCCGACATAAATCCGTCGGATTGCTTCCGCACCAAAGCGAAGCGCTCAAATCGAACTTGTCATTGTGCGCGGTTTCTTCGCGGAACCGCGAGCGTCCGAGAGCGCTTTCGTGAACGCGGTCGCGACCGCGACCGTGGACGGATCGTGCCATTCTCCGCGGGCGGACGTGCCTTCGTACACGTGGACGATCCAACGCTTGTGCGTGAACACGTGATCGTACCGCGCGACGCGCCGCCCCGGCGTCGCTCCGTAGGCTCGCGCGAGGTCACGCTTCTCCCCTTCGACGAAGGGGAGCGTCCACGTCCCCCCGAGGAGCCCATGGGCGCGCCGCTCGAGACGCACCTTCTCCCCCTGTCGCTCCAGGAGGGCGCACACGCGCACGCACCGGACCGGTCGCTTCCGCGGCGCCGGGTCGAACGCGGCCGGTCGAACGCGGCCCGCGCACGCCCGCGCGAGCGGACAAGCCCCGCAGCGCGGTGCGCGCGGCGTGCACGTCGTCGCGCCGAGGTCGAAGAGCGCCTGCTGGAACTCCCCGGCCCTGCGAGCCGGGACCCAGCGCGCGGCCGCCGCGGTCGCAGCGGGCTCGTCCGTGGTGCCGAAGAACCGCCGCGCGACGCGTCTCACATTGCCGTCGACCGCGAGCACGCGTTCGCCGAACGCGATCGCAGCGACGCTCGCCGACGTGTACGGGCCGACGCCGGGCAGCTCGGCGAGCTCGGCCCGCGTCCGCGGCCACGCGCCGCGCGCGACGATCTCGCGCGCGCCGGCGTGCAGGTTCCGCGCCCGTCGATAGTAACCGAGGCCAGCCCACACGTGCAGCACGTCGTCCTCGCGCGCAACGGCGAGCGCCTCGACGGTCGGGAACCGGGCGAGAAAACGTTCCCAATACGGGACGACGGCCGCGACTCGCGTCTGCTGAAGCATGACCTCCGCGACCCAGATCGCGTACGGGTCGCGTGTGCGGCGCCAGGGGAGGTCGCGACCGTTCGCGTCGTACCAGCGGATGAGCGCGCGGGCGACGTCCAACGGCGACCGCAGCCCGCGGTCGAGAGAAAAGGGATCCGCTGCCCGTCAAGGGCGCGGGCTCGGGCTGCGGCTCGGTCGGGCATGGGCTCGGGCCGCAGAATACACCGTCCCGAAGGTGACACCGCAAACCTTGACCCCGCCCCCTCCCCCTCCGCTCGCGGGAGGCACCGGGGAGCCTTGAGGCGCGCGCTCGTCGGCCTGATGGCCGTTCTCATCCTCACGGTCCTAGTCCCGCTGCCGCCGGCAGCCGAGGCCGCGACCACGGTCACGCGCGCCCCCATCGTCATCTCCGGCAACGCGGCCCTCACGGCGGCGAACGGCGTCGTCTCCGGCGCGGGCTCTTCCGCGGACCCCTACGTCATCTCCGGCTGGCTCATCGACGCGACGAGCGGCCCTGCCATCTCGATCCGCTACACGTCGAAGCACATCGTCGTCCGAGACAACGTGCTCTCTGCGCCTACGCTCTACCAGACGATCGACCTGAAGGACAACTCCGCGCTCGTCCGCGTCGCCGCGAACACCGTCTCCCACAAGGCCTGGGGCGTCCTCGTCCAAGGCGGCCGAACGATCGTTGAAGGGAACGCGATCCGCGACGTCGGCTCCGTCTCGACGTGGGGCGCGGGCGTCTCCGCGCGCGGCGGCGACGTGTTCGTCGCGAACAACACGCTCATCGGCAACGACCGCGCCGTGCTCTTCCAGGACGCACGCGCGACGGCGTTCCAGAACGTGGTGCCGTCGGGGATCGACGGGTTCCACGTCCTCGGCGGCACCGCTCAGGTCGCGGCGAACACGGTCACCGTCACGGGCCGCGGCGTCTACGCGGAGCAGTCCGCGACCGTGTCGATGACCGGCGGCCTCTTCAGCCGTCCGAGCATCGGCGTGCAGGCGCGGCAGAGCGTCGTGTCCGCGACCTCGGTCCGCGTCGAGGGTGCGACGCAGTACGCGGCCCTCCTCGAGGACGGGCAGGCCTCGTTCGATGCGCCCGTCGTCGTCGGCGGCGCGCAGGGCATCCACGTCCACCGAGGCCTCGCGTCCGTGTCCTCGGGGACGTTCGACAGCGTCGTCGGCATCGGCGTCCGCTACCTCGACGCCACCGGCACGGCGTCCGGGAACCTCCTGCTGCGAAACGGCGGCGGCATCGGCCTCGACGGCGGGAGCGTCGTCGCGGTCACGGGCAACGTGATGTACTCCAACACGTGGGGCCTCGGCATCGCCTACCCGGCGCGCGCGTCGATCGCGCTCCTGTCGGGCAACACGGTCAACGGCCTCTCGACGGCGGACGTGTACCACTACCACGAGGCGAACATCAACTTCGCGTCCGCCGTGGACAGCGGGTACGGCGCGGGCTACTACGGCTCGCTCTCGCGCGAGGGCCTCCTCGTCCTCTACGAGGTGGACGGTGCGTTCGTCGAGGGCGCGAGCCTCTCCCACGGCACCGTCGGCGTGCACGCGGTGAACTCGTTCAACGTCGTCGTGAACGGGAGCGAGCTCCTCTCGAACCTCTGCGGCGTCCTGTTCAACAACACCGTGGGCTTCGTGAAGAACACGACGATCGACATCCCCGTCGACCCGCCGACGACGTGCGGGGTGAACGTCATCGTCGGCGGCTTCGTGGGCATCTTCAACAACACGATCCTTCGCGTCGACGTCGGCGTCGCCGCGTCCGGGAACGTCAAGCTGAACGTGACGGGCAACGTGATCCACGACACGTACATCGCCGTCAGCGTCACCGGCGGCTCCGCGAACAACGTCAGCATCTACGCGAACGTCCTCACGCGCAACGTCATCGGCCTCGAGCTCAAGGGCCGCTTCACCGGCACGGTCACCGCGAACAACATCACCCTCAACGCGCGCGCCGGCGTCCGCGTGGAAGGCGGCCTCGGCGCGACGTTCCGGGCGAACGTCGTCGTGCGCAACATGCGCGGCCTCGAGGACCTGACACCGTGCGCGTCCTCGGCGGCCCTCGCCTCGCGCGTCTTCCTCTACGGGAACACGTTCTCGAACAACACCGAGTTCGGCATGATGATCAACGGCACCGTCGTCGCGCGCGGCAACGTCTTCGCCGACAACGGAGGAGACGGCGCCGTGGTCTGCGGCCGCATCGAAGGCCGCTTCGACGTCTACGCGCGCAACGGCGCCGACGGACTCGAGGTCCGCGGCAGCGCGCAGCTCGAGGTCGAGGTCGCGACCGAGAACCGGTTCGGCGCGGGGATGCGCCTCCAGGGCACCCTCTTCGTCGTCCTCATGTCGAACGTGACGGCGAACTTCGACGGCATCATCACGGTCGAGCTGCTCCCCGAGATCCCGCCGCCGCCCCCGGTGCAGATCCCGGTGATCACGATCCCGAGCGTGAACGTCCCGTGCGTGTGCCTCATGCACCGACCCGACCCGCTCTGGGTCCACCTCAGCCGCATCGCGTTCAACAGCCGCTACGCGATCTCCGCGAGCGCCCAGACCGACGTGAACGCGACGAACAACTGGTGGGGGAACGCCGACGGCCCGGACCTGTTCATCCCGCAGGTCGGCGAGTTCGGCAACGTCGTGTCGCCGAACGTGCGCTTCGTCCCGTGGTACCGCGACAGCGCGATGACGGATCGGGCGCTGGTGTAGGCGACCGAGTGTTTTGATCCCGCTCTCGGCGCGAGGCATTCCTCGAAGACCGGAAGACCGAAAGACCATCCTCGGAGATCCAGCCCCCTTCGGCAGGTCTTCCGGTCTTTCGGTCTTCGACGGATGCTACGCGTGGTGGACCAGCCTCCGTGTCGCGTCAAGAAGCCCCATATATCCCGGCCCCCTTCCGCGCCCCATGCGCGCGGCCCCCATGCTCGCCCTCGCGATCATGGTCCTTGCCGGTTGCACGGCGCCGACGCCCGAGCCGGTCCCGCCGAAGGCCGCCGCGGCGGCGCTCCCCGACATGGACGGCATCCCGCAACCGGAGGTCGACGCCGCAGGCGCGCGTCAGTGGTGGGAAGGTTTCGTGCGCGCGACTCCGTACCGCATGAGCCAGAGCCCGACCAACGTCCAGGCCGCGAACATGATCGAGTCCGAGCTGAAGGCCATCGGCTTCGAGGCGCGCACGATCTACTACGCGGCCGCGCCGTTCGGCGTGGCATCGTGCGCGGAAGCGAGCGGGCAAGGGATCCGGACGGTCGTCGGGATCAAGGAAGGGACGGAGGAGCCGGACCACGTCATCGGCTGGGTCGCGCACTACGATTCGGTCGCGACGACGATCTACGCCGCGTACGACGACGGCTCCGGGGTCGCGGTCGCGATGGAGCTCGCGCGCACGCTCGCCGCCGTGCCGACGAAGAAGACGCTCATGGCGATCTTCTTCGACGCCGAGGAGCTCGGCCTCGTCGCGTCCAACTGCTTCGTGCAGCAGGCGATGCGGGACGCGAGCGTGCAGTTCGACCTCGTCATCGGCCACGACATGACGGGCATCAATTGCCCCGGCCACGAGTGGAAGATGTACCAATTCACGGGCGAGAACTTCGCGGCGGAGCTCGTCCCGATCGAGGAGGCGCTCTTCGCGGACGAACGGTTCTTCACGCCGGAGGAGCGCGCGTGCATCGAGGTCATCGACGTCGCGGACCGCAACTCGGACGAGCGACGCTTCAAGGAGGCCGGCGTCCCGGTCCTCCGCATGGCGGGCGGGCGGAAGGCGGCGGATTATCCGGAGTACCACAAGCCGGGCGATACGGTCGAGTTCGTCTACGAGTTCGCGGGCAGCCCCGAGAACTACGAGGCCGGGTTGGGGCTGACCGTGGTCGCGTCGTACTGGAACGTGCACGTGTTCGATCGCCTGCCGCGGCTCGAAGGTTGAAGCGCTTGGCGGCCGCGCACGTCGGGAACCACCAAGACACCAAGGCACGAAGGAATCGTGGCCGTCCCGCATCCGAGAAAGCCCCCGAAAGTCTTGGTGCCTTGGTGTCTTGGTGGTTCCCCGTCGTCGCCGCGCAGAGGGGACCGTGAATGGACTGGCAGCACTGGCGCAAGGAGTTCCCCGGCCTCGCGCGTTCCACGTACCTCAACTCCTGCAGCCTCGGCGCGCTCTCCACGCGCGTACGCGCCGCGGTCCTACGCCACCTCGACCTGTGGGAAAGCGACGGCGCTTCCGCGTGGTACGGTCCATGGCTCGCCGAGACCGTCGAAGCGCGCAAGGCGTTCGCCGCGCTCATCGGGGCGCGGGAGGACGAGGTGGCGCTCTTCCCGAACGTGTCGAGCGCGCTCGCGGTCGTGCAGAGCGGGCTCGTCGGGCCCGGTCCCGTTCCCGGTCCCGGTCAACGGGCCCGGCACCCGGGTCCGGCGCCCGGACGGCACGACGTCGTCGCGACGGACATGGACTTCCCCACGCAGGTGCACGCTTTCGTCGCCGACCCTCGCCTTCGGGTCTCGCTCGCGAAGGGCGACGGCGTCCGCGTCGACCCCGCCGCGGTCGAGGCGCTACTGTCGGAACGCACGGCCGCGCTCGTGACGAGCCACGTGCTCTTCGCGAGCGGGCAGATCCAGGACGTGCGGCGCCTGTGCGGCGCGGCATCCCGCGTCGGCGCGCTCTCGATCGTCGATGCCTATCAGGCGACGGGGCAGGTGCCCACGGACGTGAAGCAGATCGGATGTGACGTGCTCGTCACGGGCGGCCTCAAGTGGCTCCTCGGCGGGACGGGCATCGCGTATCTCTACGTCCGCCGCGAGGCGCGCGAGCGGCTGCACCCGACGATCGCCGGCTGGTTCGGTCACGCGCGGCAGTTCGACTTCGACGCGACCACGTGGGAACGCCGCGACGACGCGCGCGGGCTCGAGATGGGCACGCCGGCGCTGTCGTCGGTGTTCGCGGGTCGTGCCGGCCTCGACATCGTGCGCGAGATCGGGCCGGAGCGCATCCGCGCGCGGTCTCGCGAGCTCTGCGACGACCTCGCAGACCGACTGCGGGACCGCGGGTTCGGCCTGCTCTCGCCCATGGACGGTGCCGAGCGCGCGGGCATCGTGTGCGTCGCCTCCCCCGACCCGTGGGGGGACGTCGCCCGCCTGCGGACGCGGGGGACGATCGTCGATGCCCGGCCGGGCCGTGTCCGGATCTCGCCGTACTTCTACAACACGCCCGAGGAGAACGAGACGTTCGTCGACGCCTTCGGGCACCCGGGCTCCCCTTGAGCGGGTCGGCGTTTGGCCGCCCTCTTTATATACCGCTCCATACGGCAACGGTCATCAGGGGGGCCGCGCTTCCCCGCGCGTATCCCGATGCTCGCCACCCGCATCCGCCAGAAGGACGCGGAGTTCTATTTCGTCAACTACCCGGCGCGTGAGATCCTCAAGCG
>DATDQL010000021.1:0-4962 GCA_035292305.1 Thermoplasmatota archaeon | reverse complement strand
AAGGCCGTGACGTCGTGGAGCGTCTGCACGAGTCCGCCGCTCCCGATGGTCTGCCGGATCTCGACGACGTACGTCCCGTAGAGCGCGCTCCTCGGGACGGCCCAGCCCCACGTGCCGGACGAGCTCGACAGCGTCCCGGAGGTGACCTCCTGGCCGAGGACGGGGCCGTAGACGTGGACCTCGCGCGACGTCACGGTCCATCCGAGCGCGAGCGGCATGGCGTCGTAGTTGTAAGTCACCGTCGCGGTCTCGCCGGGCCGCGCCTTCCCGTTGTTGTCCGCGCTGACGCGAGGCGTCTCGAGGAACGTCTGGATCGCCGCGTCCGCGACGTACGTCGGGTGCACGGAGTACACGGTCCTGTCGATCGTCTCGTACGGCAGCGACGTCGTGACGTTGTAGGTCGCCGCGGGTTCGGATGCGTACGCGAGGACGGAGGCCGTGAAGTCGAGGAGCGACGATGTCGTGTACGGCGCGTCGAACCCGGTCAGGGCGTCGGGATACTCGGGCGGGATGCCGTTGCGATAGAGGATGCCGTCCGCTCCGGTGGAGAGTACGAACGACATGCCATTCGTGAAGTTCACGCTTCCCGCGGCCTCGCGGTCGATGTACGAGTGCTGGACCGGGATGACCTTGACGTTCATCGTCTGCGCGGTCGTCGTCGCGGGTTGGCGGTCGAGCGTCGCGAAGGCGAGCGCGTAGTTCCAATCGGGGTAGAGCAGGATGTCCTGCGTCTGCACGGCGCCGGCCGGCGTGCCCGTCTCGTAGATGATCTCGAGCTCCTCGCCGTTGTCGAGGTAGAGCCCCCAGCTCCCGCCGACGGGCATCGTCCGGTTGATCCAGTCGCTCAGGTTCGACACGTCCCCCCGGATGGCGTCCGTCGTCCACTGGTGGAGACGCGATTCGAACGGCGCGTCGCCGGGGAGGTTCGCAAGCACCTGGAGTACGTCGCGCGCGAACGCGCTCGAGGCTGCGTCACGATCCGCGAGCTCCGGACCCACGGTCGGCGCCGTCGCCATCCAGACGACGACGCTGAGGAGGAACGTCGCGAAAAGGACCCCTTCCAAAGCCTGGAAGTGGCCGTCGTCGCGGCGGAGAGCACGCACGAAAGGTGACTCTCTCGCCTTCCCCATAGGAACCCATCGGCCGCCGCGGACGGCCGGCTGGCCGGAGGCCAGGGAACGCTTTTATACAGGAGTCCGCGTGTCGGGGCCACCCGCGAGGGTCCCGCATGGCGAAGTTCCCGGAAGCCGAGGCGCGCACGCTCCGCAAGAAGATCTGCATGAGCTGCTACGCCAGGAACCCGATCCGGGCCGTGCGGTGCCGCAAGTGCCTGAGCAAGCAGCTCCGCGTGAAGGCGCTCGAAGGACGCGGCGTGTGAGGCTCGCGCGACCGTACGCGGGACGTTCGCGGGAGCGCCTCGCGCCCCTATGGGTCATGACCGGGACGCGGGTCGGCTTCTCTCCGACGCTGGGCGTACGGTCGCACGGCAAAGGACAGCTGACAAAGGACAAGGAAAGGGCCGAAGGAACAACGGGCCGAAGGGAGACGAACTCGTCTCGACGAACGCGGGCTCGCCGTAGCCGTCGCCCTTCTTGCGTTGCCCGTCGTGGTCGTCGTCCTTTGTCCTTTGCCCGTTGACCCTTGCCCTTCAGCCACGTCTCGCGCCGCATCAGGGCAACGATCCGGGTCCCACTCACGGCCCCCCTCGCGTCCCCGCGTACCGCCTTGCCCCGCCGCCGATAGCTTCATCCCGCAGCAGCACGAACGCGCCCCCGCCACCCCATGCCCCCCGCCCTCGTCGAGACCCGGTTCAAGCTCCCCGTTCCGCGCGCGCAGCGCGTGGAGCTCCTTGCTCCGGCGGGCAGCTTCGAGGCCCTCGTCGCCGCCGTCGAGAACGGAGCCGACGCCGTGTACCTCGCGGGGCAGCATTTCGGCGCTCGGAAGTTCGCGCAGAACTTCACCGAGGACGAACTCGTCCGCGCGGTCGACTACGCCCACGTCCGTGGCGTCAAGGCGTTCGTCACGGTGAACACGCTCGTCAAGGACCAGGAGTTCGCGGACCTCGTGCGGTTCCTCCACGTGCTCCACGACGTCGGCGTGGACGCTATCATCGCGCAGGACCTCGGCGTCGTGCGCGCGGCGCGAGAGCTCGTCCCGGACCTCCCGGTGCACATCTCCACGCAGGCGACCGTGCACAACAGCGCCGGCGTGCGGTGGCTCGAAGCCCTGGGCTGCGAGCGCGTGATCCTCGCGCGCGAGATGGATGTGCGCGAAGTGCGCCAGATGAAGGAGCGGACGGGGGCGGAGTTGGAGACGTTCGTCCACGGAGCGCTCTGCTATTGCTACAGCGGCCAGTGCCTCGCTTCCTCGCTCATCGGCGGCCGGAGCGGCAACCGCGGAGCGTGCGCCTACACGTGCCGCCTCCCGTTCGACCTGACCGCCGGCGGCGCCGGAGCGACGAGCGGGCCCGACCCGACGCGGACGGAGCCGGAGCAAGTGCTTGCGCGGAAGAAGCACGTCCTCTCGTCGAAGGACCTGCAGACGCTCGACGCGATCCCCGAGATGATCGAGGCCGGCGTCTCCTCGTTCAAGATCGAGGGCCGGATGAAACGGCCCGAGTACGTCGCGACCGCGGTCGGCGTGTACCGTAAGGCGATCGACCGCTACTACGCGGGCGACTTCCACGTGACGCCCGAGGAGCGCGAACGCCTGCTGCGCGTCTTCAACCGGGAGTTCACGCAGGGCTTCCACAAGGACGGGGCCGGTCGTTGGGCGTTCACGAACTGGGAGAACGCGGGAAACCGCGGCGGCGTCCTCGGCCGCGTCGTGCGCTCCGGCAAGGGTTGGGTCCGCGTCCGCCTCGAGGGCGACCTGCGCGTCGGCGACGGCATCGAGATCCTGCACTCGGCCGCCCAGTGGGAGGCGGAAGCCGGCGGGCAGCAGCTCGCCCTGCGCCCCACGGCGCACGAGCGGGCCGCGGACCGCGTCGCGCGGAAACGCTCGGCGGAGAAGCTCGACGACTTCGGGCCGGAGGAGTGGGGCTGGACCGTCCGCGAGATCCGCGTCGAGGACCGGAACGCGCGCGGGCACGCCGCGAAGATGTTCTACGTCGGGAAGGCCTCGGCCGGGGACGTCGTCGAGCTCAAGGGTCACCAGCTCGCGCGGCCGGGCGACCCGGTCCACAAGTCCGCGGATTTCGAAGTGCTCGAAGCGGCCCGGCGCACGTACGAAGGGGGCAACCACCGCAAGGTCGCGGTCCGGCTCGAGGCGCGACTGCACGTCGGGCTCCCGCTCCGCGTCGTCCTCACCGAGCCGGAGCGCGGCGTCGTCGCGGAGCATGTGTCCGAGTTCGTCGTCGCGCCTGCACGGAGCGCGCCGCTCTCGCAGGTCGCGGCGCGCGAGCAGCTCGGGCGGTTGGGCGACACACCGTTCCAGGCCGAGGACGTACGCGTGGACCTCGACCCTCGCGCGTTCGTGCCCATCGGGGTGCTGAACGAGGCACGCCGGGCGGCGGGGGCCGCGCTCGAACGCGCGCTGGTCGAGCGGCACCGACGCGCACCGGTCGCTTCGAGGTCCGTCTCTGCCCACGAGGCCGCGAGACCGCGTTCCGCCACTGCTCCGAGGCTCGTCGTGAAATGCTGGGGCCTCCCGAATGTCGAGGCCGCCGTCGGCGCGGGTGCGGACGAAGTGTACTTCTCGGGTCTGCGCGTGGGCGGCCTCCAACCCCGGTGGGACTTCGACGCGTTGACGAAGGCCGCCGATCTCTGCGCCGCGGACGGCGCTCGCCTTTGGATCGACTCCGGCGGCGTCCAACACGACTGGGAGGTCGACATGCTGCGGCGCGCGGTACAACAGCTGAAAACGCACGCCGCGTTCGCGGGCGTGCTCGCAGGCCACCACGGCGCGATGCAGGTCGCCTTCGACGAGGGCGTCCCGTTCGTCGCCGACCACGCGCTGAACGCGTTCAACTCCGCCACGGTCGACTTCCTCGTCGAGCGCGGCGCGCGACGGGTCGTTCTCTCGCCCGAGCTCACGCTCGACGAGATCCGCGCCATCGCGGCGGGCACCGTGGAACCGCTCGAGATCGTCGCGCACGGACGCCTGCCCCTGATGACGAGCGAGTACTGCAGCATCGGCCACGCGACGGAGTGCCAGAAGCGCACGCGCGCGCCGTGCCACGAGCGGCCGTACGCGATCACGGACCCGAAGGGGTACCGCTTCCCGCTCGTCACGGATGGCGCGTGCCGCATGGTCATGCTGAACAGCGTGGAGATGAACACGATCGACCGCATCCCGGACGTCGCGGAAGCGGGCGTGGACGTCGTGCGCATCGACACCGCCGGGACGCGGCCGGAGGCGGTCGCCGTGCAGGTCCGCACGTATCGCGACGCCCTCGCCGCCTGGGAGGCCGCGCGCCGGGAGCGCGGAGCGTGGACCTTCGACGACCGCTGGTGGACCGACCTCGCCGCCGAGTGCCCGGACGGCTTCACGACAGGGCACCTCTACCGCGGGCCGCTGTGAATCCATGGCGAGCTCCATCGCGTTTTCTCTGCCGCAGACGACCATCCTCCTCGCGGCGTGGTTCGTCGTCGCCGTCTTCCCCGCGTTCCTCGTCCGGCGGGCGACCGTGCGCGACGAGAACCCCGCGGCGCCCGCGTGGTTCTGGGTAGTGCTGCTGACGGGTCCGGTCGGGGTGGCCGCGTGGTGGATGGACCGCCGCATCCGGGCAAGGCGACGGGCGAAGGGCATGCCGATGCCGGAATAGGCAAAGGCATTTGACCCGCGAAGGTCAGTCGCGACGCGCTGGTCGGCATGCAGAACGGGATCACGCTCGTCGTCGGCGCGACGGGAAATGTCGGCGGGATGGTAGCGCGGAAGCTCCTGCGCGCGGGGAGGAAGGTCCGCGTCCTCCTGCGCGCGCACACGGATCCCGCGCCGTGGCGCGCCCTCGGCGCGGAGGTC
>DATDQL010000020.1:0-2063 GCA_035292305.1 Thermoplasmatota archaeon | reverse complement strand
CCCGGAGGTCATCAAGGCCGTCACGGGCGAGAGCGTGGACTTCGACACCCTCGGCGGCGCGATGACGCACGCGCAGCGCTCGGGTGTCGCGCACTTCGCGTGCGAGGACGAGGACGACGCGCTCCACACGCTCAAGCGCCTGCTCTCCTACATCCCGCAGAACAACATGGAGGAGCCCCCGCGGACGGAGCCGCGCGAGGCGCCCGCGCACGCCGCCGACGAGCTCGCGCGCGTCGTTCCCGACGAGCCCGACCGGCCGTACGACATCAAGGACGTCGTGCGGCGAGTCGTGGACGAGGGCTCCTTCCTCGAGGTCCACGAGCATTTCGCGCAGAACATCGTCTGCGGCTTCGCGCGCATCGCGGGTCGGTCCGTCGGTGTCGTCGGCAACCAGCCGAAGGTGCTCGCCGGGGTGCTCGACATCGGCGCGAGCGTGAAGGCCGGACGCTTCGTCCGCTTCTGCGACTCGTTCAACGTCCCGCTCGTGACGTTCGTCGACGTCCCCGGGTTCCTTCCGGGCACGGACCAGGAGTACCGCGGCATCATCCGCCAAGGAGCGAAGCTCCTCTACGCGTACTGCGAGGCGAGCGTGCCGAAGCTCACGGTCATCGTCCGGAAGGCGTACGGGGGCGCGTACGACGTCATGTGCTCGAAGCACGTGCGCGCGGACCTGAACTTCGCGTGGCCGACCGCGGAGATCGCCGTGATGGGCCCCGAGGGGGCGGTCAACATCCTTTACAAGCGAGAGCTCGAACGCGGGGGCGCCGATGCGCCTGCGCGCCGAGCATCCCTCGTCAAAGAGTATCGCGAGACGTTCGCGAACCCGTACGTCGCGGCCGAGAAGGGCTACATCGACGACGTGATCGAGCCGCGCGAGACGCGCGCGCGCCTCATCGCGGGGCTCGACGCGCTCGGGACGAAGAGCGAGGAGCGGCCGCGCAAGAAGCACGGCAACATCCCCCTGTAGCGCTGACGCGAGCGCTGGCGCGAGGGTGGGTCCAGGGTCGGGCGGAGGGCGTGGGCCGGGGCTCGCAACGCAGGGTGCGGGGCCGATAGAGGAGGCGCGGGCGCGGAGGGCGCGACGGGCTACCCGCGCATGCGCTCGCGCTGAGCCTTCTTGGACTCGTCGAGCGCGCGGCGGACGCCCGTGAGCGTCTCCTTGGAGGCGCCCGCGTCGCGGAGGAGGTTGAGGAAGTCCTTCTCCTCGCACTCGACCCCGGAGATGCCTTCGCCGTCGCGGACGAGCCGCACGCCGGGCGCTTCGGCGAACGCGATGAGCCGGGTCCCGAACCGGCTTTCGAGCGTGTACGGCTTCGGGAACGTGACCTCGATCGTCTTGTCCTGGACGCGTCGGACGATCATCGACACGCGAGGCACCCGGGCCCGCGCCGTCGCCGCTTCGGGGCGTGCACGAGGCGGTGAGGTCGCTCCTCCGAGATAAGCCCGTGGGGTTGGCGAAGGGATATGCCGCATGAGCGCGTCCGTCGCGGCATGGCCAACCCGCGCGCCATCATCGAGACCTCGGCCGGGACCATCGTTTGCGAGCTCTACGGCGACAAGGCTCCCACGACGGTCGCGAACTTCGTCAAGTACGCGAACGACGGGTTCTTCGCCGGCACCATCTTCCACCGCGTGATCAAGGACTTCGTCATCCAAGGCGGCGGGATCCAGCCGAACGGCCGCCAGAAGGAGACGCCGTACCCACCGATCAAGCTCGAGATCGTCCCCGGTCTCAAGCACCTCGACGGCGCGCTCTCGATGGCGCGCACGAACGTGCGCGACAGCGCGACGAGCCAGTTCTACATCTGCCACGGGCCCCAGCCCTCGCTCGACAACAACTACGCCGTGTTCGGCAAGGTCCTCGAGGGGATGGAGGTCGTGCGGGCGATCGCGACGGCGCCCACGGACCGCAGCGAGCGGCCGAGGACGGATGTCTTCATCCGCGGCGTGAAGGTCCAATAGTCACGGCGCGATCGGCTCGTCCGTCCAGTGCCACACGACGCGGTCCCCGTCGAGCAGCGGCGTGAGGTCGGCTGCCCGTGGCGGGTACTCGGACGTGTCGA
>DATDQL010000019.1:0-6354 GCA_035292305.1 Thermoplasmatota archaeon | reverse complement strand
TCGCGCAGCTCGGCGAGCGCGCGGTCGTGGTTGCCTGCGACAAGCACGAGGTCCGCGCCGTCGGCCGCGTCGAGGACCGCCGCGAGAGCGCGGCGCTCCGACGCGTGCGTGCGGGGCGTCCGCGCGTGGACCACGTCGCCGTCGACGACGAGCCGGTCCGGAGCGAGGCGCGCGACGAGACGCCGGATCGTGCGGGCCAAGACCCGTGTCTCGACGCGCGGGACGGCCGTCCCGCGCGCCGCGTGCCAGGCCTCGTAGCCGACGTGGAGGTCGGCGACGGCGAGCACGCGCTCGTCCGGCATCCAGAGCGCGCCCTCGGCGAGAGCGACGAGGCCGGGGGCGAACTCGAGGTGGGTGACGTCGGCGCTCGTCCCTCGCGCCGACCGCGCGTGCTCGGGGGACGCTCCGCTCGCGCGACTTCGTCCCACGGGGACTCCGTCGCGCGCCCCCTGCGCTCGCCGCGTGCCGTCGGCACTCGTCCCTCGCCCCTCAGTCAGCCCGCGCACGCTCCCGCAACCGCTCCTGCACGCGCTCCTGCAGGTCCTTGAGGACGGCCTTGCGATCCTCGAAGAGCACGCCGTCGTCCTGGCCGAGCGCGACGATGTGGAACGCGAACGGGCTCGGCGTGCGCAGGTTCCCGAGGAGCCGCACTTTCAGGCGGCCTGCGAGCACGTCCTTGCGGACGCGTTCGGCGGTCGCGAGGTCGAGCGCGTCTTCGAGCACCTCCCGCCACGTCTCGCGCAAGACGAGATGGTCGGGCTCGTAGCGACGCAGCGCGTGGTAGAGCTTGTGCGCGCTCACCTGCCGGCCTCCCGCGGACTCGCCGGCCTCGGTCTTCGCGAGGAGGAGCGCGCGCTCCGCGACGTGACGGAAACGGCGCTTCACGAGCTCGCCGCCGTGCAGCGCATCGAGGAGGCGCGGCCGGATCTCGGGCTCGAAGAGCCTCCGGATCGCGGCGCCGCTCAGGACGAGGGACCGCGGGACGGTGAGCGAGAACGCCTGATCGCTCGCGGCGACGCCGACGCCCACGCGGCGTTCGACGGCGAGCGTTCGCGCGAGGGCGCGCGCGATGGCCTCGTTCGCGCGGCGGCCGAAGCATGCGTGGACGACGTAGAGGCGCCTCTCCTCGTCGTCGACGGACTCCTCGACGACGATCTCGTCGCTTACGGGGATGCGGGAGAAGGCCGCCTGCTCTGCGAAGTAGCGGGCGACCGCATCGGCGGTCGGCTCGTCGAGCCCGTCGGAGGCCCGGAGGGACTCGGCGAGGCCTGGCTCCCCGCGCATCTCGAGGATGTCCGCGGCTTCGTCGCGGAAGCGCGCGACCTCGCGCGCGAGCTCGGGAGGGAGAGGAAGCGACTCTGTGCCCCACCGTGGCACGGTCGGACGGCGCCCGGGCGCAGGGTCCACCCACGCCTTCATGCCGGAGGCGTGCCGGAAGTCCCACGCCGAGCCGTTCAGCGTGAAGATGTCGCCCTGCTCGAGCGCCTCGACGTACGACTCCTCGAGCTCGCCGAGGTAGCGGTTCCCGTGGTGGACCTTCACCATCGCGGAGGACGGGATCGTGCCGACGTTGCGGAAGTAGACGACGCGCGAGAGCCCGCGCGGGCGGAACGCTCCCGACTCCTCGTCGAACCAGACCGTGCGGTTGCGCGCGAGGTAGCGAAGCGCCGCGCGCAGCTCGACGTCGGGGAGGTCGCGGTACGGCCACGCTCTCCGTACGAGCGCGAGCGCGCCCGCGACGGTCTGCTCGCCGCCGAGTGCGAGCCCGAGGAGCTGCTGCGCGAGGACGTCGAGCGGCGCGTTCGGAGGTTTCACGGGGTCGACGCGACGGGCGCGGGCCTCGCGCGCGATGACCAGGCATTCGACGAGGTCGTCCCGGTCGAGCACGAGGAAGCGGCCGCGCGAGACCTCGGTGAGGCGGTGGCCGCTGCGGCCGACGCGCTGCAGCGCGCGCGACACTCCCTTCGGGCTGCCGAGGAGGGCCACGCAATCCACGCTGCCGATGTCGATCCCGAGCTCGAGGCTCGTCGACGAGACGACGCATCGCAGGTCGCCGGCCTTGAGACGGGCCTCGGTGTCGAGACGGACCTCGCGGGAGAGGGATCCGTGGTGGAGGCCGACGACGCCGGGGCCGTCAGCGTGCGCGTCGAGACGCTCGCGGAGACGAAAGGCCACGCGCTCCGTCGCGGCTCGCGTGTTCGTGAAGACGAGCGTCGTCGCGTGCGCGCGGACGAGGCCCTCGAGCGCGCCGTCGAGGGCGTCCCGCGCTTCGCCGATGGGCGCGGCGACGGAGTCCCGCACGGGGCAGCGGACCTCGAGGTCGAGACCCTTCTCCGCGGTCGCGTCGGCGACGATCCCCGCGCGGCCGCCGAAGAGGAACGCCGCGATCCCCTCGAGCGGCGCGACGGTGGCGGAAAGGCCGATGCGCACGGGATCGCCGGCCACCGACGCGAGGCGTTCGAGCGAGAGCGCGAGGTGCGTCCCGCGCTTCGAGGCGGCGAGGGCGTGGACCTCGTCGACGACGACGTGGCGGACGCCCTCGAGGTGTTTCCCGAGGCGCGGCGAGGCGAGCGCGAGCGCGAGGCTCTCCGGGGTCGTGAGGAGGATGTGCGGAGGTTTCCGTGCCATCGCCTGGCGCTCTGATGTCGACGTGTCTCCGTTGCGGACGGCGACGCGGATGGGTGGCGCCGCGCGGCCCTCGTCCTCGAACACCTGCCGGATGCCGTCGAGGGGCGCGCGGAGGTTGCGCTCGATGTCGTTGCCGAGCGCTTTGAGCGGCGAGACGTAGACGACGTGCACGCGGTCGTCGAGCGCGCCCCGCTTCCACTTCCCCACGAGGTCAGAGAGGACGACCAGGAACGCGGCGAGCGTCTTGCCTGCTCCGGTCGGCGCGACCACGAGCACGTTGCGTCCCGCCGCGACCTCGCGGAGGGCGTACCGCTGCGGAGGCGTGGGGACGGCGAACGTCGAGGTGAACCACGTCCGGACCTCCGGCTCGAGGAGGTCGAGCGTCGCCGCGTCCGGGAGCGGGGGGGCGGCCGGGAGGATCGCCAACGCGCCGCGCACGGCGGCCGGGGCGATGACCCTTCGGGGCAGGTGGGCGAACCTTGATGCGGCCGCTCCGGCCCGCCCCAGGCCCACCTCGAAAACCCTCAAATAGGGGGCCCGATTACCCGATTCTCGAGGTGCCGTACCGTCCCTCTTAGGGACCGTCCCCCGCCGTGCCTCCCCATTATCGATCAGCCTCCCAAACGGCGGGGGACGGACACCTCGAACCTACGCCTTGTCGTCCGTGACGTCGTACTCGACGTCGATCGCGTCCGGGCCTTCCGCCTTCTTCCTCTTCCGCTCTGGCCCGCCCGCTGCGGGCGCATCATCGGGCCCTCGCTCCTGGCCCTCACCCGGGCCCTGGCCCGGGCCCTGGCCCCCGGCTTGCCCTTGCGCTTGCCCTTGCCCTACGGCGGCGTAGATCGCCGCGCCCGCCTTCTGCACGGCGGTCGCGAGCGCTTGCGACCGCTCGCGGATCTCGCCGGCGTTGCCGCCTGCGAGGGCCGCCTTCGCGGCGTCGACGGCGGCCTCGACCTCGCCCCGCGTCGCGGCGTCGACCTTGTCGCCCGCCTCCGCGAGCGTCCGCTCGGCGGCGTAGACGAGCGCGTCCGCCTCGTTGCGCGCCTCGACCTCGGCTTTGCGCTCCTCGTCCTCGGCCGCGAAGCGTTGCGCTTCCTCCTCCATGCGCTTCACCTCCGCGTCGGAAAGACGCGTCGAGCCGGTGATGGTGATCTTCGCCTCCTTCCCCGTACCGAGGTCCTTCGCCGATACGTTCACGATGCCGTTGGCATCGATGTCGAACGCGACCTCGATCTGCGGCACGCCCCGCGGCGCCGGCGGGAGCCCGGAGAGGTGGAACCGGCCGAGGCTCTTGTTGCCCGCGGCGATCTGGCGCTCGCCTTGAAGAACGTGGATCTCGACCGTCGTCTGCATGTCGGCCGCGGTGCTGAACACCTTGGCCTTGCGCGTCGGGATGGTCGTGTTGCGCTCGATGAGACGCGTGAAGACGCCGCCGAGCGTCTCGACGCCGAGCGAGAGCGGCGTGACGTCGAGGAGCAGGAGGTCCGTGACCTCGCCCGTGAGCACGCCGGCCTGGATCGCCGCGCCGAGCGCGACCGCCTCGTCCGGGTTCACGCTGCGGTTCGGCTCTTTGCCGGTCACGCTGCGCACGATCTCCTGCACGGCCGGGATGCGCGTCGAGCCGCCGACGAGGATGACCTCGTCGAGCTCGGTGCCTTTCAGGCCGGAGTCGCGGAGGGCCTGTTCCGTGGGACCGCGGCACCGCTTGAGGAGGTCCTGGATCATGGACTCGAACTGGGCGCGCGTGAGGTCGACGTCCACGTGCACCGGTCCCTTCGGCCCCGTCGTGACGAACGGGAGGTTGAGGTTCGCCTTCACGGTCGACGACAGCTCGCGCTTCGCCTTCTCGGCCGCCTCCTTCACGCGCTGCAGGGCCTGCCGGTCGGCGCGCAGGTCGACGCCTTGCGTCGCCTTGACCTGCGTCGCCACCCAGTCGACGATGCGCTCGTCGATGTCGTCGCCACCGAGATGGTTGTCCCCCGCCGTCGCCTTGACCTCGAAGACGCCTTCCCCGAACTCGAGGACGGACACGTCGAACGTGCCGCCTCCGAGGTCGAACACGAGGATCTTCTGGCCCTTCTTCTTGTCCACGCCGTACGCGAGCGCCGCCGCCGTGGGCTCGTTCACGATGCGGAGCACCTCGAGCCCGGCGATGCGGCCGGCGTCCTTCGTCGCTTGCCGCTGTTGATCCTCGAAGTACGCGGGGACGGTGATGACGGCCTGTTTCACGGGCTCTCCGAGGTACGCCTCGGCGTCCGCCTTCAGCTTCTGGAGGATGAACCCGCTTACCTCCTCCGCGGAGAACGACTTCCCCGCGTTCGGCATCACGATCTCGGGTTTGTCGTCGTGCCCGGCATGCACGCGGTACGGGACACGCTTGATCTCGGCGGCCGCGTCGCGCGTCGTACGGCCCATGAGGCGCTTGATGCTGAACACCGTGCTCTCCGGGTTCACGGCCCCTTGGCGCTTCGCGAGCTCTCCGACGACGAGCTCCCCGCCCGGCCGGAAGGCGACGACGGAGGGGGTGGTGCGCGCGCCCTCGGCGTTCGGGATGATGACGGGCTTGCCGCCTTCGAGCACGGCGACGGCGGAGTATGTCGTGCCGAGATCGATGCCGATGACCTTCGCCATGGAGACCGGGCGCCGCTAGGCGAGCGCTTCGTGAAAAGCGTTGCGGCCCCCCGGGCTGCACGGGGTCGACTCAGAGCTTGTACTTGCGCTGGATCTCGGCCCGCTTCTTTCGGGTCGACGCGAGGGTCTCTCGAGTCGCCTTCTGCTCCCGGCGGATCTCTTCGAGCTTCTTCGCGACCGCGTCCTCAGACGGCATGGGGCTCATTCGTCCATTCCTCGCGTGAGCGCTGGAACCTTGGCCTTCAGGGCGGGATCGGCCTCGGCCGCTTCGAGGATCTGACGGTAGCCGTCGACGAGGGGCTCGGACCGGGCGATGCGAGCCTCCAGCTCCTCGACGACGCCTGACAACTCCTGCCCTGCGAGGGTCTTCTCGAGGCCCGACTGGATCGCGGCCTGCTGCGCGCGGTCGACCCCGCGCACTCCGAAGTAGTACCCGGCCACGCCGCTCATGAGCGCGAACGTCGGAGTGATGAGGATGGACGGGTCGTTCGGCGCGGTCGGGAGACGGCTCCACCACGCGGCTGCCACGAGGGCGCCGCCCCCGACGACGATGAACGTCGCGATGAAGGCCCTCGTGCGCTCCGAGAGCCTCGCCGTCCCGTCGACATCGACCCGCGCGACCTCGTCCATGCCCAAGCATCGCGGGAGGCGTAGAAGAACCTCCTCCCGGGGTCGGCCTCAACCCGTGCGCGCGCCGCCCGGCACCGCGCGCCCCGCCCGCCGCAGCGCCTCGAGGTTGAGACGCGTGAACACCGGAGCCATGAGCGCCGCGATGCCGGCGCCGTGGCGCGTCAGCCGGTAGTCGATGCGCACGGGCGACTTCTCCGCGTGGACGATCCGTTCGAGCACGCCCTCGCGCACGAGGCCACGAAGCTTGTTCGAGAGCGTCCGCGACGAGAGGCCGAGTTCCTTGTGGAGCTCGTTGAAGCGCGCGGTGCCCCGGATGGCGACGAGGAACACGATCTCCATGTTCCACGGTTGGAAGATCGCCCGGCTTGCGCCGAGGCTCGTGCGCAGCCACGCGGCGCTCTCGTGCGCCGAGCGGCGCTGGAGGAACCCGGCGACGGCCTCGCTGTACGACGAGGCCGCGGCGAC
>DATDQL010000018.1:0-5938 GCA_035292305.1 Thermoplasmatota archaeon | reverse complement strand
CCCTCCCTCCACCGCGACGACGACCCGGTCCGAGACGGCGACGGGCGGGTGGTGGAGCGCGCCCACGGCGTCGCTCGTGAGCGGCGCGTCGGAGCCCGGGTCGAAACCGAGGAGCGCGCCCTCGGAGACGACGTACACGCGGCTTCCAAGGAGCGCCGGCGCGGTACCGGGTCCTGGGAGCGCCCAGGATCGGTCGAGCACGACCGCCGCCGACGGCCGCGTCGGATCGCGGATCTGGACCTGACGGAGCGTCGAGCCTATCGTGACGAACGCGGCGCCGTGGCCGACGACGGGCGTCGACGGAGGGCCCTCGAGCTTGACGGTGTCGCCGACCTGGATGGCCCGAGCGAGGTCGAAGAACGCGAGGGAGCCTTCCTTCGTGACGACCACGGCCACGTCGCCGCGCACGGCCGGGGCGAGCGCGGTGCCGTTCACCGCGTGCGCAAGGCGGAGCGTCCCGTCGCGGGGATCGACGAGGACGAGGCCGCCCGGCCGACCGGCGACGAGCCAGGCGCGTTCCCCGCTCGCTTCGCGCACGACCGCATGGACGGGCGCCGTGAGCCCGCCGAGCGTGGTGTTCTCCCAGCGCACCGCACCGGTTTTCGCGTCGAGCGCGGCGAGCTCCCCCGCGGTCGCGACGAAGAGCACGCCGGGTCCAAGAGCGATCGTCGCGAGGGGGTCGCCGGCGTCCCACGACCACGCGTCGCGGCCGTCGCTCGCCCGCAGCCCATGCACGATCCCGGCCCCGTCCACCGCGAACACCGTCCGCTCCGCGGCGAGCAGAGCTCCGGGGCGCGGGGCGACGTTGGCCGCGAGGTCGCGTTCCCACAGCCGGACGATCTCGTGCCCGAGATAGGAGTCGTACCCGCGAGACGCCGGCGGGTCGCCACCCCACGCACGCGTCGATGCGACCGCGCGCGGCGGGTGCGTGAGCGTCGGGAAGACCTTCGCGGGGCCGCTGACGCGCGACGCCGCGTCCGGCCCGAGCCATGAGTCCGAGAGGTCGACGCGCGCGTCGTCCGAGAGCGTGCGCGCGGCGAGGCGCGCGCCCGCGAGGTCGCACGCGCGGCACGTGACCGCGGCGCCGGATTCGGCCTGCAGGAACGCGTCCGAGAGCTGCTCCGCGTGCGCGGTGACGATCGTGACGTTCGCGGCGCGCGCGACGACCCCGAGGGGCGCGTCGTGGAACCTCGTCGCCGCCACCCACGCGTCGCCTTCGAGACGCGCGCCCGCTTGCGTGCCCGAGAAGCCGCTCGCGACGATGCGCCCTGCGCCGAGCCGGACCGTGATCCCGTGGCCGACGCCCGAGGCGTCGACGCGTTCGAGGTCGAAGAGGGATCCGATGAGCTCGAATCCGACCGCGCCCGGGCCCACGACCCCCACCCCTCGCGCGGTGACGACCGACCGCGTCGCGCGCACGCCGACGTCGTTCCCCTCGAGCCGGAGGGATTCGAGGACGACGTGCTCCGAGTCGAACACGGCGACGCCGACGGCGCTCGTCCGGACGACGAGGTTGCGCACGACGAAGTGCTCGGGGCGACCCTGGATGAGGACCCCGGCCCCGGGGGCGCCCTCGATGGACCACCCCTCGATCACGTAGGGGTCGTCCGCGGTGCCGGAACCGCCGACGACGCCACTGTCAGGGCCGAGGGGGCTCCCGCTCGTCAGCAGGATCGGCCCGTGCGGACGCAGCGCCGTGGTCTGCGCCTGCGCCGCGGCCGCGAGGACCGGGAGGAGGAGCAACGCGGCGAGCGCGAGCGGCGCGCGGGCTCGCCGACGCGGCAGTGGCGCGGTCTTCATCCGGAGGGCTCTCCGGCCTCGGCCCCGCGCGGCGGGGCTTGAGCCGAGTGGTAGCCTGTTTGACGATTACTTAAGCGTGCCCCGTGGGCTAAGGAGAGCGTGGATGGCGCAGGCTCGTTGAACGGGGTCGGCCCCGGACCTCCGCCCGCGCGCCGTCGCATGGTCGCGCGCCTCGAGGAGGACGGCACGATCCGCGACCCGCGTGTGGCCGCCGCGATGCTTTGCGTCCCGCGCGAACGGTTCGTCCCCCCGGAGTCCGCGGACCTCGCCTTCCGTGACGAGCCCCTCGGCATAGGCGAAGGCCAGACGATCAGCGCGCCGCACATGGTCGCCATCATGCTCGAGGCGCTCGACCTCGCGCCGGGCCACCGCGTGCTCGAGGTCGGCGGCGGCTCGGGGTACGCGGCGGCGTGCGCCGCGGAGCTCGTGTCGCCCGGCGGCTCCGTCGTCGCGGTCGAGCGCATCGCGCCGCTCGCCGACGCCGCGCGGCGCGCGCTCGCGGACACCGGGTACGCGTCGCGCGTCCGCGTCGTCGTCGGGGACGGCTCGGAAGGCCACGCCGCTGCCGCGCCGTACGACCGCATCTCGGTCGCGTGCGCGGCCCCTTCGGTGCCGCCGCCCCTCGTCGAGCAGCTCGCGCCGCACGGCATCCTCCTCGTGCCGGTCGGGGACCGCGGCGCGCAGGTGCTGCTGCGCGTGCGCAAGCGCGCGGACGGCTCCACCGAACGCGAGGACCTCGGCGCGTGCCGGTTCGTGCCGCTCCTCGGGCGGCATGGATTCGACGAGGGATGACGTTCCGTTGCCACCCGCCAGATGAACACGGAGGAACGGAGGACCGGAGGAAACGGAGGCGACGCCCTGGCCCGCCGTCCTCCCGCCAAGCCCCGATCCTCAGAGCAATCCTTCGAACTCCTCCGCTGTCATCGCGGCCTGTCGGAGGATCGACCGAAGGGTCCCGACAGCGACCTCGGGATGGAGCGGGACGACCACGACGCGCATCCTGCCGTGCCGCGTCCCACGGAGGCGGACGTGGCTGCCTTTCTGGGCGACGGCCGCGAACCCGGCACGGATGAGCGCGCGGATCGCCCTACGTCCCGATACGACCGGAAGCCGCGCCATCCTCGACCTCGAAGGTCGTGAACAGCGCCGGCTCGCCGGGCGCGACCGCCTCGGCGTCGTCGAGGTAGAGCTCGACGGCTTCCCTCAGGTTCGCGAGCGACGACTCCACGTCCGTGCCTTGGCTCGCCACGTCGAGCTCGGGGCACCACGCCACGTAGAGGTCGGCTTCCTTCCGGATGACCGCAGAGAGCCGCATGGATCCAGACAGGAAGGGAGGCAGGCGCGTATTTGAGGGTTTGGCGGGACGGCGCGTCACGACGCGTCGCGCGATGACCGCTGGAGGGAGACCCTTTGTCCGGAGGTCTCGAGGACCCGGGGACGAGCCGCTTCGTGCCGCTCGTGGGGACCGACGGTTTCCACGATCGAGCACGTTCCGTCTCCCCCCGCCAGATCAACACGGAGGAACGGAGGCCCGGAGGAAACGGAGGACGCCACGCGCCGTCCGTAGTCTCCGTTCCTCCGACCCTCCGTTCCTCCGGGTGAACCTGGCGGGAGGTAACGGACCGTCCGGCGATCCATCCGCATCGTGCGATCATAGCAGGCGGCAACGGACCGTCCGGCGATCCATCCGCATCGTGCGACCCTGGCAGGCTGCAACCAGGGCCGCACGCACCGAGCACGACCCCCGGGCGAGCGCACCGTCGGCACCTCTTTCCGCCAAGCCCGCCTCCCGGCGCGCATGCCCAAGAAGGCCCCGCGCCGCCGCAAGGCGCCGCGCTTCCCCATCGCGTACGTGCGCTACCACGACCACTGCTGGCTCGACGCGCGGGAGCTCGAGAAGATCAAGGTCGCGAAGCCCGTCGTCGTCGAAGAGACCGGGTTCCTCCTGCACGAGACGCCGAAGTTCATCACGCTCGCGCGCGAGCGCGCGACCGACGGCGAGCGCGGCCGCACGACGTACGAGAGCGTGACGATCCTGATGCGCAGCGACATCCTGGAGATGCACGTCCTCGCGCTTCCGCGCAGGGCCAGGGCAAGGGCACGGGCAAGGTGAGGGCAAGGGCGAGCGCAAGCGCAAGGCGAGGGCCGAGGGCGAGGGCAAGGTGAGGGCTGGGGCGGAGCGCAAGGCGAGGACCGAGGGCGAGGGCAAGGTGAGGGCTGGGGCGGAGCGCAAGGCGAGGACCGAACGCAAGGGATCGAATGCCCCCGGCGGTCACCGCGATCGCCCTCGCGCACGAGGCCCTGGACCTCGCCCTCCCTGGCCCAGGCCCTTGCCCTCGCCTTGCGCTTGCGCTCGCCCTTGCCCTCACGCGGCCCGCGTGTCCCATCGAGCACGCGACCGGAGCCCTCTTCCCTCGCGAGAGCAAGGAGGCGACCATGCCCGAGCCTGCCGACGAGCAGAAGCTCGCGAACGAGCGGACCAAGCACACGGGCGAGCCGAAGGGGCCGCGCGAACCGAAGGACGTCGAGCGGCCGGCGAGCCGCGAGCGATCCGGCGACGCCGACGAACGGGACGAGAAGGCCGAAGAGGCCGGACGCTCCAAGGTCGAGCGCCTCTGATGCCGCGTCTCATTTAAGCCGTCCCCGTCCATCGCCCGGCGCATGGGGGAGCCCGCGGGCCGCAAGCTCTGGCGCGACGAGTTCCAGGGCTCTCCGACGGGCCCCGAACGCTCGTGCAAGGGCTGGGCGCAGGAAGGCCTTCTCCGTCTCCTCAACAACAACCTGGACCCCGAGGTCGCCGAGCGTCCCGAAGACCTGGTCGTCTACGGCGGCACGGGCAAGGCTGCGAGGTCGTGGGAGGCCTACGCCGCGATCGTCCGCGAGCTGCGCGCGCTCGAAGGCGACGAGACGTTGCTCGTGCAGAGCGGGAAGCCGGTCGGCGTGTTCCGCACGCATCCGCGGGCGCCGCGCGTGCTCATCGCGAACAGCCTCCTCGTGCCGGCGTGGGCGACGTGGGAGGAGTTCCGCCGCCTCGAGGCAGCGGGCCTCACCATGTACGGCCAGATGACCGCGGGCTCCTGGTGCTACATCGGGAGCCAGGGCATCGTCCAGGGCACGTTCGAGACGTTCATGGAGCTCGCGCGCCAGAGGTACGGCGGCAGCCTCCGGAAGAAGTGGGTCCTCACGGCCGGCCTCGGCGGCATGGGCGGCGCGCAGCCGCTCGCGGTCACGATGGCGGGCGGCTCGTGTCTCGCGGTCGAGGTGGACGAGAGCCGGATCGACCGGCGCGTCGCGACGGGATACTGCATGCGCAAGGCGAGGGACCTGTCGGAGGCCGTCGCCCTCGTGCATGATGCCGCGGAGGACGGCCGCGCGCTCTCCGTCGGCCTCGTCGGGAACGCTGCCGAGACGCACTCCGAGCTCGTGCGACGCGACGTCGTGCCGGACGTCGTCACGGACCAGACGAGCGCGCACGACGACCTCAACGGATACGTGCCTGGCGGGATCCCGCTCGCGGAGGCGCTGCTTCTCCGCGAACGCGACCCGGAGGCCTATAGGGCGAGAGCCCACCTTTCGATGGGCATGCACGTCGAGGCGATGCTCGAGATGCAACGCCGCGGCGCCGTCGCCTTCGACTACGGGAACAACATCCGCGCGGCTGCGATGCGTCACGCGGGCGTCAAGGACGCGTTCCAGATCGGCGGGTTCGTCCCGCTCTTCATCCGCCCGCAGTTCTGCGAGGGCCGCGGCCCGTTCCGATGGCTCGCGCTCTCGGGCGACGAGGGGGACATCGGGAAGACGGACGCCGCCGTCCTCGAGCTCTTCCCGCAGGACGCGACCCTGCACCGCTGGATCAAGCTCGCCGAGGCGCACGTGCACTTCCAGGGCCTGCCCGCGCGCATCTGCTGGCTCGGCTACGGCGAGCGCGTCAAGGCCGCGCTCCGGTTCAACGACATGGTGCGCCGCGGCGAGCTCGCGGGGCCGATCGCGGTGACGCGCGACCACCTCGACACGGGCAGCGTCGCCTCGCCGTTCCGGGAGACCGAGGGGATGCTCGACGGCTCCGATGCGATCGCGGACTGGCCCGTGCTCAATGCGCTGCTCAACACCGCCGCCGGCGCGACGTGGGTCAGCGTGC
>DATDQL010000017.1:0-2018 GCA_035292305.1 Thermoplasmatota archaeon | reverse complement strand
CAAATCCTCGCTCGGGGAGGAGGAGATCATCTTCCCCCCTTACGACGCCAGCCAGCTCAAGGACATCCTCATCCAGCGCGCGGCAATCGCGATCAAGGACGGCGCGCTCGAGGAATCCGTCATCCCGGTGTGCGCCGCGCTCGCCGCCCAGGAGCACGGCGACGCGCGCCGTGCGCTCGACCTCCTCCGCGTCGCCGCGGAGATCGCGGAACGCGAGAACGTGCGCACGGTCACGGAGAAGCACGTCCGCAAGGCGCAGAACAAGATCGAGTTGGACCGCGTCACGGAGGTCGTCCGCACCCTGCCCACGCAGAGCAAGCTCGTCCTCCTCGCGACGATCCTGCTCGAAGAGGCGGGCGAGAAGGGTCTCATCACGGGCGAAGTGTACGACACGTACCGCGAGCTCTGCCAGGCAACGGGCGTCGACGTCCTCACGCAGCGCCGTGTCACGGACCTCATCTCCGAGCTCGACATGCTCGGCATCCTGCAGGCCCGCGTCATCAGCAAGGGGCGCTACGGCAGGACGAAGGAGATCATGATGAGCGTCCCGCTCGCGGAGACGAAGGCCGTCCTCAAGGAGGACCCCGTGCTCGAATCCGTCGGCACGTTCGCCGCCCGTCGTCAATCGCGGCTGTCGGTGCTCGGGTCCTGAAGCGCGCCGCAAGAAGGTTGATGACCCGCGGCCCGGGTCCCGCAGGCGTGGCGTCGCGGGTGCCGCCGAGGGTCGTCGACTTCCTCCAAGCGCGTGCTCTCGCACGCCACGGTCCGAACGCGTCCCGTCTCGTCTCGGCGCGTCGGCCTCGCGGCCGAGTCTTCGCGCTCGCTCTCCTGTCCGCCGTCTCGGGTTGCCTCGCGGCGCCGCTCGACGGTGGCGGCGCGGGCGGGCCGACGACCCCTTCGGGCGATCCCGACCTCGCGCTCGTCGTCGACCACGACCACTTCGACCTCTCCGAGCACGCGGCTTCGGCGAACCTTCGTCTCGTCGCGCACGACGGCCTCCAGCCGGAGGGTTCGCCGTCGGGCGCGCACGCGGTCGACCTCAACGGGAACATGCTCGTCGTCGCGCTCGGCGCCGAGGCCGGGGAGAGCGAACGTGGCTTCGCGCTCTATGACGTCTCGGTCGCGCGCGCCCCAAGGGCGATCGGCAAGTACGTCGACGACCGCGCGACCGGCGGCGACCGGCAGGTCATGTTCAGCGCGGACGGGAAGACGGTCTTCCTCGCGGCGGAGACGAGCAGGACCGGCGACTCGCTCGTCCTCGCCATCGACGTGTCCGACCCCGCTCGTCCGACGCTGGTCGCCGACGCGCCCGTCCCCCCGTACGGGCCGCACACCCTGTTCGCGGCCGAGGTCGGCGGCACGCAGTACGTGTACGTCATCTCGTTCGGCCTCCAGGTGTGGAAGTGGGACGGGACCGCGTTCACGCTCGCCGCGCGCTACGTCGCGGCCTCCCCCACGCAGCTCGTCAAGGTGCCCGACGGCCCGAGCGGCCAGCAGACGTACCTGTTCCGCGACGTGTACGGCCACGACGCGTTCGCGTGGGAGGACCCCGTGACGAAGCAGCACCTCGCGTTCGTCGCGTACGCGTACGACGGGTTCAAGATCGTCGACCTCTCCACGCCGGCGGCGCCGCGTGAGTTGTCGAGCTGGGTGCCAGACGGCCCGGATTCGCCCTCGTACGTGCACACCGTCACGGTCCGGATGTTCGGAGACCGCAGGATCGCGGCCGTCGGCGCGGAGACGTTCGAGAACCGCAACCGCGACGTCCCGTCGCCGGTGTGGATCCTCGATGTCACCGACCTCGCGCGCCCGGAGCTTCTCGCGACGTGGACGAACCCCGCGGGCGCGGGCTCGAACGACCTGCTCCTCAGCGCGCACGACATGCGGTTCGACGAGGCGTGCCGCTCGACGGGCTCGGGCGGGGGCTGGGGCTCGGACGGGACCGGGGCCGGGGCGGGCTCGGGCGGGGGCTCGGGGGGCTGTCGGACCTACCTGTGGCTCGCGCACTACCACGCCGG
>DATDQL010000016.1:0-3073 GCA_035292305.1 Thermoplasmatota archaeon | reverse complement strand
CCGCTCGATGTGACCGACCGCGAGGACGACGCCCGCCTTGTCCGCCGCGTCGACGATCCGCCGGCCCGCCACCGACGTGGACGCGAGCGGCTTCTCGACGAGGACGCCGACGCCCCTCGCGATCGCGTCGAGGGCGACCTTCTCGTGGTGCTCCGTCGGCACGCACACGCACACCGCATCGAGGTCCTCCTTGAGGAGGGACTTGTGGTCCGTGAAGTACGACACGTTGAAGCGGTTCGAGACCGCGCCGCCGACCTTGACGTCGGGGTCCGCGATCCCGACAAGGTCCGCGATCTCGTTCAGGACGCGGACGTGGTTCTGCCCCATCGCCCCCACGCCGATGACGCCGACCCGGAGCGCCACGGGCGCGCGAAAGGGCAGTCGGGATATAAACGCGCGGCGTGAATTCGAAGCCTTCATATCGCACGCCGTCTTCGTCGTCGCGCGATGGCGGTCGACCCCGTCTGCGAGGAGCCGGTCAACCCGCACAACGCGTTCTGGATGATCTGGTACAAGGGCACGCCGTACTACTTCTGCTCGGAGAAGTGCCAGCTCTCGTTCGACCGCAAGCCGGAGCACTACCGGCAGCTCGTCCTCGACCGGCGGCAGAAGGAAGCCGTCTACTGACCCGATCGAAGTTCAGAGGCGGAAGGACGTCGCAAGCCGGCCGACGGTCCACACGCCAAGCGCGCCAATCGTGAGCGCGACAGCCACCAGGACGGCGGCCTGGAGGACCTCGCCCAGTCCGAGGAGGAGCGCCGCCACGAGGACGGCCGCCTGTGCCGCGAACCCGCCAAGGAAGCCCACGACCGCGACGACGATGAGGATCCCGAAGATCGCGGGCGAGAACGCGGACGGTCGGATCTTCACGCGCGTCAGGAGGGCCGACGCCGCGAACGCCGCGGAGAGCGGCGCGACGATCGGGAGGGCGAGTTCGACGACCGGGGGCCGCGCCGCGGCGATGAGCGCGAGCGCGACGAGGAACAGGGCCGCGATCGCGAGCCCGACCGCCGCGAAGCCCAGGAGGAGGCCCTGGAAGTACGCGCTCGGTCGGCGCGCCGACGTCATGACAACCCAGAGGTTCTGCCGCTCGTAGTACGACCAGTTCATCGCGAGGACCGCGGTCAGGAACGTGATCATCTGCGCGAGGATGAGGGTCGGCGCGGACACCACGGCGCCGGGGCCCGCGACCGCAGGCAGCACGCCGACGGCCGCGAAGAGGACGACGAACAGGATGCTGCCGTCCCGCCAGATGCGCACGAGGTGGAGGCGCGTCATGAGGCTCCTCTCCCCACCCCGCTCGGGTCGCAGGCGGATGCGGGTCGTGAGTCGACCGAGCCCGCCGATGAGCCGCCGCTGCGTCTCCGCGCGCGCGGCCATGTCGATCTGACCGAACCCTGCGGAGAGGGTCGGCTTGACACCGTGGAAGATGTACACGTCCGACGCGAGGCCCCACGCGCCAAGGGCCGCACCCAGGTACAGGAGCGCGACGCCGAGCTGGGACGCCGGGATCGTGGCGCCGGCGAGGAGCGCATTGGCGACGGAGGCGAAGGCGGTCGACGGCACGGGCAGCTCGCGCAGCCACGCCGGCACGTCGGGGCGTGCGAGTGCGATCGACGGGAGGAGGGACACGACGAGGAGCAGCAGGATGAGCGTCCGGACGGGCCGCTTCACGTAGCGGACGCGCAGGACGACGAGGACCTGCGACACGAGGAGGACGAAGAGCGCGTACGCCCCGAGGGTCGCGAGGAGCGGGGCCGCCGTTGTGGCAGGCCGACCGAGGGCTGTCGCGAGGGCGACCGCAGCCACGACGATCGCGAGACCGCCCGTCGCGAACACGGTGATCGCCTGGAACGCGAGGTCCGCGACGAGGTACTCCCTCGGCCGGAGGGGCGCCGTCATGAGGAAGTCGAACTCCGACGGATGGGCCGTGACCCCGGTGCCGAGCGCGTAGAGGAGGGCGAAGGACAGGATCGCGGCGAGGGGCGACGCGAGGACCGTGACCGCCTGGCCCGGCGGCGCGGCCTGGATTCCTGACGCGAGGGCGACGCCCGCTCCCCACCCCGACGGCACGAACACGAGGACGAGCGCGACGTACACGAGAGGGCCGAACCGTCCGCGGAACGAGGGGCCGAAGAAGAAACGGACCTTGTACGATGCGACGGTCGCGGCGCGGCCCGTGCCCTCACCTCCGGAAGAGGCCCCTTCGCCGCGCGCGCTCCGGCTCGAGAGGTGCGGCCGCCTCCTGCGTGAGCTTGAGAAAGATCTCCTCGAGGGTCCCTTCCGCGCCCATCTGGGCGCGCTCCTGGAGCGCCGCGAGGTCGCCCGTCGCGACGTTCCGGCCGTGGTGGATGATCGCGACCCGCGTGCAGAGACGCTCCGCCGTGTCGAGCTGGTGCGTCGACACGAGGACGGCCCCGCCCGCGCGCGCGGTCTCCGCGAGCCTCTCCTTGAGGAGGTGCTGCCCCGCGGGATCGATCCCGATGAGGGGTTCGTCGAGGATGAGCAAGTCGGGCCGGTGGATCGTCGCGGCCGCGAACGCGAGTTTCGCTTTCATCCCTTTCGACAACGAGGCGATCGTCTCGTCCGCCTTGCCGGACAACTCGAGGGACCGTAATAGCGCCTGCGCGCGTGGAACGATCTCGCCTCGCGTCACGCTTCGCACGCGCGCCACGTAGCCGAGGAACTCGTTCGGCGTCAGGTAGTCCGGCAGCGTCGGGAGCTCGGGCATGTACCCCACGCGGGCCTTGTACGACACGGGGTCCGCGAGGATGTCCCGCCCGAACACACGCACGACGCCCGCGTCGTGGCGCAGCAGGCCGACGAGGATCTTGATCGTCGTCGTCTTCCCCGCGCCGTTCGGACCGATGAGGCCGACGATTTCGCCGGGATGGGCGTCCAGGTTGAGCCCCTGGAGGGCGACGGTCCCGTCGTAGGCCTTCCAGAGCTGCTGGATGTCGACCGCGGGCGCCTCCATGCCAAGCCATCGCGGGTAGACGCCGGAGGCACTTGAAGGTGGGCGTTCGCGCTCAGCCGCAGAACGGATTCGTGCGGGCGAGGTGGGCGTCGAGGC
>DATDQL010000015.1:0-2745 GCA_035292305.1 Thermoplasmatota archaeon | reverse complement strand
GCTCCGCCGCGGCGGTCGCCGCCGCGGCCGCCGCCACCGCGGCGGTCCCCGAACGGTCGCCCGCCGCGGTCCTCGCGGTCGCGCCGCGGAGGACGCTCCTCGCGCGCGGGGGCCGTCCACTCCGTTCGCTCGCGGAACTCGCGCGGACGCGCAGCGCCCTCTCCGGGCGTGAACGCTGGACCTTCGTCCTCGGATCCCGCGACCTCCTCGCGCCAGACGCCGCCGTTCGCCTCGAGCCACGCCTTGATGTTCTCCGTGAGGCCCGTCGTGTGCGCCTGCTCCTCCACCATGCGGATGGCGGAGATCGCGAGCGCGACGTCCTTCGGCTCGCCGTCGAGCCAGATGATGCCGTTCTGCCCGACGAACATGCGCGTGTTCGTCATGTTCTTGACGAGCGTGATCATCGACCCGTTCCGGCCGATGATGCGCGGCACCTTCGACGGCGAGACCTCGATGATGATGCCGCCCGTCAGCTTGCGCGCCGAGCGGTCCTTCATCGTGACCTGGACCTTGCGGAGGTCGTCGACGTGGAAGACCTTCAGCAGCACCGTGTCGCCGGTGTTGAGGTACTTCACGGTCTCGCCGAACTCCACGCGCCACGGCACGTCGTTCACGTGCATGCCGACGTCTCCTGACGCGCCCACGCTGATGTACCAGTTCGAAGGGCCCGTCTCGACGACGGTCCCGATGACCATGTCGCCGCGCTGCGGGTCGTAGCGCCCGCTCAGGCCGATCACGTTGATCTGGTCGCCTCGGACGGTCTTCACGCCGAGACGAGACGCGTAGATCGCGCTGCCGTCCTTGTAGGTGTTCGAGCCGGGACGGAACCGGCCCGAGTCGTCCAGGACATCGCCTGGCACGACGATCTGTCGGGTCTCTGCCATTGGATTCGCTCTCGGAATGGGATTGTGCTCATTCGTGCTTCGCGCGGCCGCCCGGGGTCCCGGGCTGCTTGACGATGCGCGTCTCCACGTTCCCGTGGGTGCGCTTGTTGAGTTCGCCGTAGAACTCCGTCTGGAGTCCGGCGGGCATGTCGACGATGCCGATCCACGAGCCGTCGCGCTGCCACTCCTCCTTCTTGAGCTCGCCGAACCCCTTCACGATGGCGTAGGCCTTCGGGGCGTGGTCGGCGGGCAGGTGGACGGCGATGCTCACGTGCTCGAATCGGATGGGGATGAGGGGACGCAGGACCTTCAACACGTCCTGCACCTGGGCGTCTGCGCTGCGGAACGGGTCGATGTGGACGCGCGCCTCGTCCATCGCGTTCTCGATGCGGGTCGGAGGATGGGGCGTTCCCGTCTGGGGGTTGATGGCGTTGCGCGCGATGATCGAGACGATGAGCTTGCGCTTGCGCTCGACCATGCGACGCCGCTGGTCCGTGGTGAGCTGCAGCTCGCCTTTCGTCAGGACGCGCCGCACGCACGCCTCGAGCTCCGTGGTCTCGAAGACCTTGGCGAGCTCCTCGTTCGAAGCCTTCTCCCCCGCCTTCGCGTCGATGAACACGAAGCGCGAGGCGAGGATGTCGTCGAGGTCGAGCTGCATCTCGCCGTGCTTCTCGCGGAACTCGAGCGCGATCTCCGGGTCGACGAGGAGCTCCATGTGCATCCCGTGGCTTTCCAGCCTCGCGATGACCGCCTCGTCGACGGAGACCATGCCTATGCACCCGGAGGGCCGAGCGCGCGTTCGACGTGGCGCTTGATCTCCGCGGCGTCGAGCTTGCGGAACGGCTCCGCCTTCGTGACGACGCCGATCTCGAGCGCTGCTGCGTTCAGCTTGCCCTCGGTCGCGCGGTGCAGCGCCTTCAGGCCGAGGCCGATGGCGCCGTCCGCTGTCGCTCCGTCGCGGTACTCCGCCTCGAACATCTCCATGACCTGCATGCGGCCTGCGCCGATGCCCGACGCCTTGTAGGACATGAGCGCGCCCGACGGGTCTGTCTCGAAGAGGTGCGTGCCGGACCCGTCGACACCCGCGATGAGGAGCGCCGTGCCGAACGGACGGACGCCGCCGTACTGCGTGTACGTCTGCTTGAAGTCGCAGACCTTCTTCACGAGCGCCTCGAGCCCGATCCGCTCGTCGTAGGTCACACGGTTCATCTGCGCGTCGACGCGGGCGCGGTCGACGAGCACGCGCGCGTCGGCGACGAGGCCGGACGTCGCGCAGCCGACGTGATCGTCGAGCTTGAAGATCTTCTCGATCGACCCCGGCTCGATGAGCTGCGAGGTGATCCGCTTGTCGACGATGAGCGCGACGCCGTCCTGGAACTTCAGGCCGACCGTCGTCGTCCCGCGCTTGACCGCCTCCCGGGCGTATTCGACCTGGAAGAGGCGGCCGTCGGGCGAGAACACAGTGATGGCGCGGTCGTACATCTGGGCGGGTTGCATCCCTACATCCTACTCCTGTACGGACTGTTCATGGGAACGGCGCCTGCCGAAGCGGCGCGGTCGACGACCGTGCGACGCGGTACGGAAGCACCGGCCCCACGGGTCAGGGTTCGACGGCTCTGGCGCGAGCCGAACCCTCGGCTCCCTTGATATAGCTTTGGGGCTGCCGGGGGCCGACCGTCACCCTTCCACGAGGCCCGCGAGCCACTTCCGTCGCGCCGCGCGCGCCGTCCCGCTCGTCCCGAGGGTCCTGACCGCGACGGGCTCCTTCCCGATCCGCGTCACCGTGGCGAGGAGCTCCCGCGTGCGAAGCGCGCTCCAGTGCTTCACCTTCAGGAGCCCGAGCCGACCGTCGAACGCCGCG
>DATDQL010000014.1:0-8247 GCA_035292305.1 Thermoplasmatota archaeon | reverse complement strand
AGGAGCGCGACGGGAAGGCCGAGGACGAGGAAGACCGCGAGGAAGCCGAGGCATGCGAGCGCGCCGAACGCGGCGCCGCGCGCGGCGACGCGGCCGCGGCCGGCGGCCGCGAAGCCGGCGGATGCGAGGCCAGCGCCGAGGGCGACGAGCCCCGCGGAGGCCGCAGGGTGGGGGGAAGGGATCGCGGCGAGCGCGGGGACGAAGAGCGCGAGGCCGGCCGCGACGAGGGGGAGCGCGCCCGCGACGAAGACGACCGCGCCGGCGATCGTGACGATCGCGGGACCCGCGCCGAGACGCCGCGCCGGCGCCGGGTCGGACCCCGGGCGCACCGCGTACGCGACGTAGGCGGGGAGCAGGCCGATGCAGCACGGCGCGAACGCGGCCACGGCACCGGCGGCGAAGGCGAACGCGAGGAGGCCGGGGTCCACGCGGCACCTCAGCGGGTCCGCGCGCCTCGCGCGGCGACGAGGGCGGCCGCGCCTAGCGCCGTGGCCGCGACGAGCGGCGGGACGGGCGCCTCGGGAAGCGTGGCGTCGCCGGACGTGTCGGACCACGCGTCCACGGTGACGCGGAAGTCGGTGCCGCGCGTGCGGAGGAAGTCGTGCCCTTCCATGCGATCGAAGAAGGCGGCGGTCGACGGCTGCTCCTCGTCGAGGACGAAGACGACGCGGTCAGGGTCCTCGACCGCGCGCGCGATCGCGGGGTGCTCGGACGCCAGGTCGACGAACGCCATCTCGAGCGGCCGCTCGACGAACTCGCCGGGCTCCGCGGGCGTCGCGACGACGGCGTCGATCCGCGACTGCGCGGCGGTGCCGGGCGCGAGGATCGCGAGCAGCACGAGCCCGACGAGCGGCCCGATGACCCTCGGCCCGTCCCCCCACCCGTCGACCCCTCGGCCCATCCCCGTCATCCTTCGACCCCTCGGCCCATCCCCGTCATCCTTCGACCCGCGTCCTTCATCCTCGGCCCTCCGTCACGGTCTCCCGAAGCGGAGCATGTAGAAGAGCAGCGCGCTGCCGAGCGCCTGGATCGTGAGGACGGCGAAGATGAGCTGGAGCATGATGCTCGTCATGACGTTGATGCTCGCGGTCAGTTGGACGGTCTTCTGGTGGCCGAAGACGCGCATGTCCTCGACGACCCCGCGCCCGAAGCCGCACTCGACGGGCTCGAGATCGCCGAGCGCGCGCTGGACGGCGAGGCGCGTGGCGTTCGCGACGCGTTCGGGCGCGACGAGGTGGCCGACCGGGCCGTAGGCTCCGGCGACCGCGTTCACGCTGTGGTTGTCGGTCGTCATCACCTGGAACCCGTCCACGACGCCCTTGAGCTCGCGACCGATCGCGGCCGTGACCTCGGGGACCGCGTTGTTTCCGTCCCAGAGGACGTACGCGAACCGTTGCCCGTCGACGTCGGTGACGAGGACCTGGACGCCCTGGTCCCCGATGCCGTCGGCCTTCGAGAACGTCGTGCGGTCCTGAGCGATCCCCACGCGGACCTCGGCGGAGCGCTTCGCCCACGCGCCCGCGCTCGCCGCGCGCGCGTTGTCGAGGATCGTGTCCGCGCGCGAGGTGCAGAGGAACACCGCGCCGGCGCCGGGGACGAGCGCGTTGTGGCAGTCGATGAAGGCCGCTGCCCGCGGGCCGCTCAGCATCGCGTGAAGCTCGGCCGCGAGGCCGACGCCGTACTCGACGTCGTCGATGGGCTCGGGCCAGCTCGTGTACGTGAGGAGGGCGCCCTCGCCGAGCACCTGGCTCGTGACGCGGATCGACGTCCCCGCCGTGACCGCAGGCGAAGCTTGCTTCGACCAGGTCAGCCCCTGGAGCGACGCGCGGACGGCCTCGGCGAGCCGTTCGACCTCTCGCGTGGAAGCGGGGTTGAAGTCGTGCGTCGCGGAGCCGTGCGGGACCATCACGAGCTCGGCGCCGGGCAGGGCCTCGGCGATCTTGCCCGGAAGGTCGCCGCCCCCGAGCTTGCCGATGGGCCCCGGGTGGAGCGCGGGCACGACGACGACCGCCTTGAGCGAGCGGTCCTCGCGCCGGAACGCGGCGAGCGCGAACTTCGCCCGGATGGGCTCCGCGAATCGGCTGATGACGGCTTCGCCGTCGAACGAGCCCGTCGTGAGGTGGTCGATGTACGTCCGGAAGAGCTCGCTCGCAGACACGTTGAAGCCTTTCTTCAGAGGCGTGTCGAAGACCTCGAGGAAGAAGATGAGCGGCGCGAGGAAGACGACCGGAAGGAGCGCGGTGAGGAGGACCTCGTCCGGGCCGAAGCCGTAGGTGTAGGCGATGAGCGGGATGCCGATCGCGGTCTGGAGCAGGGAGACGGGGAGCGTGCGGAAGTGCCGGTTGTCGCTCGTCGCGTAGAGGACGGCGTGGCGCACGCTCGAGATGCCCATGTAGCCGAAGAGGACGGGCCACGCCGGGTCGACGTCGAAGGCGATCCGCAGGGGAACGCCGAGGAGGATGGTGGCCCCGACGAGGGTCACCCCGACCGCGGCGAGGAAGGCCGCCCGCTTGTAATACAAGGTCCCTCCGAGGGCCCTCGCGAGCGGGGCGGAAAGCGGTCCGGCGACGAGCGCCGGGATGCCAACGAGGAGGAGCCCACGCAGGGCGCCCGCGGGCCGCGGGTCGAGCGCGAGGCCGAACAGCAGCGACGCCGCGATGACGTACCCGTAGGATATGAGGACCGGCGGCGCGTTGAACACGACGCGCGAGACTGCGGCGCTCCGCTCGACGGAGGCCTGGATCGAGTTCTCGGACTCGCGGCCGTGGCTCGCGCCCACCGCGCCGACAACTCGGCGCGTCGTATTTGAACGTTGGGCGCGCCGGCGCGTCTGAGGCATGTCGCCGCGGTGCGTTCCAACGTCCCGCACGCTCGCGTGTTCCATGCAGCAACCCCGTCCGGAGACAGTGTGTGGCTCGTGTCACCGGCTACGGTTTCCGGTTGTGGTCCCCTCGGGTGACAAGCTTGCCCCTATCGTGCGGTCCGCGAGTCCAGGATGGGGCCCAGAGAGGGGACCGGGCGGGAGGCGGACATGCTCCAGAAGATCATCGTGGCGATCCTCAGTGTCGTCTCCATGGTCGCGAGTTCTATCGTCCCCGCGGGGTGGCTCCACGACGCGCCCGAGGCCGACGCGGACGTAGAGGTCGTCCGCGAGCGGATCTCCACCCTCGGCTACGCTCCCGGCGAGTCGAACGCGCAGATCGCGGTCCTCTGGGCCGAGGTCGACGGCGAACGCCTCCGCGAGGACGCGTGGGGAGAAGGCCACGTCGACAGCATCCGGTTCAAGGTCGGCGTCAAGCACGCCGAGGGCAACTCCCTCCAGCTCGGCGAGCGCACCGTGCTCCTCGCCCCCACCGATGTCTTCACGATCCGTGGCTTCCAGGGCCGATTCTCCTTCGCCGGCGTCGGCACGTCCGAGGCGACGGTCGCGCTCGACGGCACGGTGCAGAACACCCTCGTCCGATCCGCCGACGGCGGCTCGCTCGCGACCCAGGGTCGCACGATCGAGTCGCGCGGAGCGCCGCGCGGCACGGAGCGGCTCGCGTACGTGGAGCTCAGCACGGGTCAGAGCGTCGGCACGCTCGAGGTCTCCCCAGGCGGTTCCCAGAAGCTCTACACGACCGCCGGAGACCAGCCCGTCGGCACGGGCGCGACGGCGCTCGACGTCAAGTGGGTCAAGTTCGACGGCGCGCTCGTCGACCGCTACACGTACGGCGACGGAGAGATCGCGCTCCTCGAGTTCCAGCCCGACACGCGTTTCCCCGTCCGCCTCAACTTCAGCGGGGAGGAACTCCGCTTCCAGGATGGCGACCGCGTGCAGATCCGCGAGTTCCTCGGATCGTGGAGCGTCGTGCAGCGCCCCGGCGGAGGCTCGCGCCTCAAGCTCGACGGCTGGGCCGGCGCCGCCGACATCATCCCCGGCACCAATGTCGTCAACAGTGCTCCCGATCTCGCCTTCACGTACGCGCCGATCGCGCCCTCGACGCGCGACATCGTCGTCTTCAAGGCGGACGGCGACGACCCGGACGGCTCCATCATCATCTACGAGTGGACGTTCCTCCGGAAGGTCCCCGAGGGCGCGGAGCACACGACCGACGACGTGCTCACCGCGGCGCACAACGGCCCCATCGCCGAGCACCGCTTCACGCGCCCGGGGACGTGGGAGGTCACGCTCCGCGTGGTCGACAACGACGGAGGCGCCGCGACGGTCACCCAGGACGTCGCGATCGCGAATACCGCGCCGGCCTCGGCTTTCGATTGGTACCCGAACGCGCCCCTCACGCTCGAGCAGGTCCGCTTCTACGACCGCTCGTCCGACCTCGACGGCGGTGTCCTCGGTCGTCAGTGGGACTTCGGCGACGGCGCGTCGAGCACGGAGCGCGAGCCGACGAAGGCGTACAGCGTCCCGGGCAACTACGAGGTACGCCTCACGGTCACGGACGCGAACGGAGCGACGAGCACGTCGACGCAGCTCCTCTCGGTCCGCAACTCGCCGCCGGACTGCAGCTTCTCCCTCGACCCGCCGTCGCCGGCGTCCTTCGAGCTCGTGCGGTTCGTCGACTCCTCGACGGATCGCGAAGGCGTGAACGCCGAGTGGAACTGGACGGTCGAGGACCTCGAGAACACGTCCGCGCCGATCGCCCGGTACCTCACGCGCAACCCGGAGCACACCTTCCTCGCCGCGGACGCGCACCGCGTCACCCTGCGCGTGACCGACTCGAGCGGGCAGGCGACGACATGCTCGGCGGACGTCGACGTCCGGAACTCCCCGCCCATCGCCGGCTTCACGTGGGCCCCGCTCGCTCCGAAGACGCGCGAGTTCACGTACCTCAACTCCACCTCGGCGGACCCCGACGGGCGGGTCGTGAGCTGGGAGTGGACCATCGAAGGCGACGCGACGCCGAAGGAAGGGGCACGCATCGGGTATTCGTTCCCGAGGGCCGAGAGCTTCGACGTCACCCTCACGGTCACAGACAATGGCGGCCTCGTCAACTCGGTGACGCAGCAGGTCATCATCGCGAACAGCGCCCCGGTCCCGGCGTTCGTGTGGACGCCCACGTCCCCGACGACGGGCCAGTCCGTGCGCTTCACGAACACGTCGAAGGACCCCGACGGCGACACGCAGGTCAAGTGGGACTGGACGTTCGGCGACACCGGGACCGGCACAGGCGCCCAGGTGTTCCACACCTACGCGGACAACGGCACGTACCCCGTCTCGCTGCGCGTCGAGGACAGCGAAGGCAACGCGAGGTCCATCACGCAACTCGTCATCGTCCGCAACCGCCTGCCGACCGCGACGATCACGTACACGCCGAACCCGCCTTACGTCGGCGACAACGTCACGTTCAAGGCCGTCGGCTCCGACCCCGACGGCACCGTCGTCGGCTACGAGTGGCTCTTCGAGGACGGCACCACCGCGACCGGCGACACGGCCACGTACCGCTTCGTCGACCACGGCCCGCAGCAGATCAAGCTCTTCGTCATCGACAACGACGGCGGCCGCGCCGAGGTCCCGCTCACGATCACCGTGCGCCGCGCCGGTCCCGTCGCGGAGTTCTCGTGGGCCCCGAACGTCGGGGGCATCGACCGGCCCGTCGCGTTCACGGACCTCAGCGTCGCGCGCGGCTCGGCCATCCTCAACTGGGGGTGGTCGTTCGGCGATGGCCAGGTCAGCCAGCTCGCGAGCCCGACGCACAGCTACACCGCGGCCGGCAGCTACGTCGCACGGTTGACCGTGACCGACGAGGACGGCAACTCGGACTCGTCCGAGCACGTCGTGAACGTGACCGCGACGCCCGTCGCGCGCTTCACGGTCAGCACGCTCACGCCCATGAAGGGCCAGACCGTCACGTTCACGGACACGAGCTTCGACCCCGACGGCTCCATCGCGCTGCGTGCATGGAAGATCAGCGGCGTCCTCGTCTCCGACGCGGCGACGTTCGCCCACGTATTCACGGAGCGCGGCACGCACGCCATCCAGCTCACGGTCACGGACAACGACGGCGTCCCGGCGAGCCGCTTCGAGAACGTGACCGTCCAGAACGTGAAGCCCACCGCGGCCTTCACCGTGAGCCCCGCGACCGTGATCGTCGGCGAAGCGACGTCGTTCACCTCGACCTCGACCGATCCCGACGGGAGCCTCGTCGCGGCGAAGACCTCGTGGACGCTCGAGAGCACGACGATCCGGCCGTCCCCCGACCCCGCGCTCCTGACCTACGTGTTCACCACCGGCGGCGTCAAGAGCGTCGCCCTGTCCGTCGAGGACGACGCGGGGGCGACCGCATCGACGAGCAAGAACGTCGTCGTGTACTCTTCCGCTGCCGCGAGCTGGTCTGTCGCCGTGCGTTACGCGGACGGCACCATCGGACCCGTCGACGGAACGGCGAACTTCTACAACAACCGCGACCAGACGACGAAGTCGATCGCGAACGGCGCCGTCACTCAGGACGCCACGAACGGGCGCATGACGCTGTCCCTCACGCGCGGCGCGTGGGTCGCCGGCGACACGTACGTCGTGAGCGGCGTCATCCGCGGCCGTTCCTACACGTTCACCTACACGGCCGTGGCGTCCGACGCGGGCGCGAACCGGCAGGTCGGACTCGTCGTCCTCCCGAAGTTCCTGGCCGAGCCCGTCATCGCCGTCGCGCCCGGCGAGGTCGAGGGCGAGCTCGGATTCCTCCCGAACCTCGTCGACCTCGGCGTGACGCCCGGCACGTACTACGCGTCGACGACGGAGCCGATCCACGGCACCGTCACCGGCCGCTGGTCCTCGCCGGCAGGGATCGCCACCGGCGCGACCGTCCAAGTCTGGATGAACCGCTCCCTCACGGGTGTGAACCGCATCCCCCTCATCAACGGCCCCGACATCCCCGTCCTCGGCCTCATCCAGAAGGTCGAAGGCACGACCGATGCGGCCGGAGAGTACGACTTCGAGATGCCGCTGCTCCTGCTCGACCACAACCCGCCCGGATGGTACACGCTCGACGCCCTCCTCAGCTGGCCCGTGAGCATCGGCCCGCACATCGCGCCCACGCGAGCGACCGTGTTCGTGTACGTCGACGTGGAAGGCCTCTTCGAGGCCGTCGTCGGCATGGCCGTCCCCTGACGACGCCAGGTTGAAGCCGCGCGCACCCCCTCGCCGCGTCGTGGTCCCGGACCTCGGCGTCGATGGAGACTTCGTCGAAGGCCTCGCCCCGGCCTTCCGCCGCCTCCGCAAGTACTGCCGCCTCGAGGTCGAAGGGATCGACCGCATCCCCCCCGGCCCGTGCGTCCTCGTCTCGAACCACACTGGATGGCTCGGGCTCGACTACGGCCTCCTCTGCCTCGTCCTCTGGGACGACGCCCGTCGCATCCCACGCGGCGCGGTCCACCCCACGTTCTTCCGCCTCGCCGGCACGCGCGCCTGGGCCGAGAAGCTCGGTCTCTTCGAAGCGAGCGTCGGCCGCAGCCTTGCCATCCTCGACGACCGCGAGACCGCCGCCCACGCGACCGGCGGCCGGAAAGGCGGCGTCGTCTGCTTCTTCCCCGAAGGCGAGGAAGGCAACTTCAAGCCCATCTCGGAGCGCTACCGCCTCCAGGAGTTCAAGCCGGGCTTCGCGCGCGTCGCCCTCGCCGCGAAGGTCCCGGTCGTCCCCGTCGTCATCGTAGGCGGCGAAGACGCGAACCCCAGCCTCGCCCGCATCGACGCGACGCGGGACACCCTCGGCCTCTCCCTCCCCGTCCCCCTCAACCTCTTTCCGTTCCCCGTCAAGTGGCGCATCGCGTTCATGGACCCCATCGACCCCCACGACGTCCTCGCCCGCGCCGACGTCGACGAGGACGTCCCCCTCCGCCTCGCGCGCGAACTGCAGATCACGATGCAAGCCGAGGTCGATCGGCAGCTCGCCATCCGGGGGCACCCGGTATTCTGAATCGGCCCCATCGAACGCCCGGACGCGACGCCATGACGCGCCGGATGGACCCGCTCCTCGTCCGCCGCCGCCTGCTCACCGCCGGCCTCGCCCTCGCGCTTGCCCTCCTCGCCGCGCTCGGCGCGGCAGCCGGAAGCCCGCGCGGCGCGTGGGACGCGTACAGCATCGCGCTCGTCGCCGTCGCTGCGATGCTCGTCGCGTACGCCGCGGCGAACGTGTGGCTGCTGAAGACGGGCCGCTAGGGGATGCGTCCGCGCACGTCGACGCGAGCGCGCGAATGTCAAGAGAGATTCGCGCGCGAGATGCGCGCGGATTTCCAACGAACCTCGCACGCGGG
>DATDQL010000013.1:0-2863 GCA_035292305.1 Thermoplasmatota archaeon | reverse complement strand
CGGCGTGCGCACGCCCGCGCGCCGGGCGAGCGCGAGGAAGCGCGCCTCGCGGCGCGTGCGGTCGGAGGCGACGCGCCGGTCGAGCGTGGGATGGCGGTACGTCTTCGCCGAACGGACCTTGCGGACGGCGGCGCGGCCGAGGAAGTCGGCAGCGGTGACGGTCGCCTCGGCGCCGCGAAATGGAAGGAGGCCTGCGGCGCGGCATTCGTCGGAGACCGGAAGCCCGGAAGACCCACCTGAAGGGACCGGTTGCTCCCCGGAGGTCTTCCGGTCTTCCGGTCTTCGGTGGATGCCTGGCCGCGCATCTGATCCCGTCTTGATCTCGCCGCGCCTCCACGGTGCCGCGACGTCGTCCGTCCTCTCGCGCTGGTCGACGACGGTCTCGGCGAGCGTCTGCCGCACTCCCGCGCTCCACATCACGGCGCCGAGGTGCGCGATCATCGCGCCGTTGTCGATGCAGAGCCGGTTCTCGGGCGCCCACGAGCTCGCGCCCCTCTCGCGGCACATCGTATCGACCATGCGGCGGAGTCGCCGGTTGCACGCGACGCCCCCGCCGAGCACCACCTCCTCCTTCCCGGCGTGCGCGAGGGCGCGCTCCGTGATCTCCGTGAGCATCGCGAATGCGGTCTCCTGCAGCGAGAAGCAGACCTCCTCGACGGGGTTGTCCGTCGCGCGCGCCGCGGCCGCGGTGAGGAGGCCGCTGAACGCGACGTCCATGCCCATCACGGTGTACGGGAGCTCGACGAGCGCGTCGCCCTTCGCCTTCGCCGCGAGCTCTTCGACCTTCGGTCCGCCGGGAAACGCCATGCCGAGGTTGCGCGCGAACTTGTCGAGGAGGTTCCCCACGCCGATGTCGAGCGTCTCGCCGAAGACACGGTACCGCCCCTCGTGGTACGCGATGACCTGCGTGTTCCCGCCGCTCGCGTAGAGCAGCACGGGATCCTCCGCCGGCGTCACCGCGCGCCCGATCTCGAGGTGCGCGACGCAATGGTTCACGCCGAGCACGGGCCGCGACGCGGCGAGCGCGACGGCCCGCGCGGCGGTCGCGGCAACGCGCAGGCACGGGCCGAGCCCCGGCCCGCGGCTGAACGCGACGAGGTCGAGGTCGCGCGCCGCGACGCCGGCTTCGGCGAGCGCGCGGCCCACGACGGCGCCCGCGACCTCGGCGTGGTGGTCGGCCGCGACGCGCGGGTGGATGCCGCCCGCGTCCGGGCGGTGCATGTCGATGACGTTCGAGAGCACGGACACGCGCTCGCCGTCGCTCTCGACGACCGCGGCGGCGAACGTGTGGGCCGTGCCTTCGATGCCGAGCACGCGCATGGGTGCGGCGCGCTACGCGGGACCGCGCGATAAAGGTTGGTCGGCGCGCCTGCCGCGGTGTTCCGTTGCCCCCGCCGGGATAGGACGGAGGTGACGGAGGGTATGGAGGGACGGAGCCTCCGTTCCTCGACGTCCTCCGTATCCTCCGTTCTGACTTGGCGGGGGGACACGGACGGTTCAGCCGAGCCGCAGCGGTCTCGCCAGGTGTCTGCGAGCCCGCGTCGGCACCTCCCACCACACCGCCGCGGGGCCGGGCACCTCCGCGTCGCCGGCGCGCCGCCCGCACGCGCGGCACTTCCAGACGCCGCGGCCGTCCGCGCCCCGGCCCTTCGCCTTCATGGCCCGGCCACAGCAGGCGGCGGGCTTCGCGCGCCGCGGCGCGGCCGCGACGATCTGCAGCTTCTCGAGGTTCACCGTGCCTTCGCGCACGACGGAGCCGTACGCGACGACGCTGTCGCCCGGCGCGAGGCTCGCGACGCGGTCGCGGAACGCGCCCGTCGGCGCGTACGCTGCGAGCGTCGCGCGGCCCGTCGCGTCCTCCACGTCCACGAGCACGTGCCCGCCCGGGATGCGGCGCGGCGCGGCCGTGACCGTCGCGGCGAGCCGTGCGCCGGTCCGCGCCTCGAGCGCCGCGCACGTGCGGTCGCGGAGGTGGTCGTCCGTCGCGTGGTTCGTTCGGAACAGCGTCCACTCCGCCCCGCGTTCGGGGCCGAGCACGTCGCGGAGCGCGAGGAGCGAGCGCGGGTCCGTGCCACGCAGCCCCCAGAGCACCGGGCACGGCGAGGCCGGTGCCATCACGATCTCGCCGGTCTCCGGGTCCGCGCAGTCGAACACCGCGGGCTCGCGGTCGAGCTTCGCGGCGAGCGCCGCGTCGAGGTCCCGCGGCGTGCCCCAGCGCGCGGCGTCGCGGTACGAGACGAGCTCCCACGACCCGCGCTGCGCGGGCCACGCGAGCGCGGCGAGCGCGCCGAGGCGCCCGCGCCCGCCGGCCCACGCGCGAGAGAGGCGACCGTCGAGGTGCGGCGCGGCTTCCTCCCACTCTACGATGCGCGTGACCGCGGCCTCGTAGAGCGCGGCCGGCGGCGGGGCGCGCGCGACGACGAGCCCGGGGCTCGTGCCCGGCGCGCCGATGCGCGCCCAGCGCTCGACGACCGCGGCCGCGCGCGTGAGCACGTCCTCGGGGTCGGGGCCTTCGCGCGCGGCGCTCGGGAAGGCTGCGCGCGCGCGGCCGCCGATCCGCGCGGCGGGCAGGGGGTCGCCCGCGCCGCGGCCGATCGCGAGGGCGACGGCGCCGTTGCCGCGCGTCTTCCACGGGACGGCCGGGTTGAGGCGCACGAGGCGGGGAAGGTCGATGAGGTCCCACTCGGGGAACGCTTCCAGGAGGCGGTTCGCGAGGTGCGTCGTGCAGCCGCCCTCGCGCGAGTCCGTGTCGTCGACGCCCAACCAGACCCGACCGTCCGCGGCGCTCCTCGGCGTCCCGGGCCCTGGCCCTCCCGGGCCCCGGCCCTGGCCCTCGCCTTGCGCTTGCGCTTGCGCTTGCCCT
>DATDQL010000012.1:0-2514 GCA_035292305.1 Thermoplasmatota archaeon | reverse complement strand
CACACCGCGCCCTGCGGGTCGCGGTGAGTCTCGCCCGTGCTCGGGCGAGACGACTCCGTCGCCGCCGGCCACACCGCGGCTGCGGCCGCGGTGAGTCTCGCCGGGCGTGACCGGCGAGACCACTCCGTCGCACGCAGACGCGTCTGCGGACGCGTCGCGCCTCGTCGGACGTCACCGACGAGACGGCCCCTGCGCTCGGTCAAAGCTGCAGCTCCTTCATCAGCGTGTGGACGTCCTTGTCGCCGCGACCGGAGAGGGTCACGACGAGGAACGCGTCCTCGCCGAGCTCCGGCGCGAGCTTCGTCGCGTGGGCGACGGCGTGGGCGCTCTCGAGGGCGGGGAGGATGCCTTCGCTGCGCGCGAGGAGGAGCGTCGCGTCGAGGGCCTCGCGGTCGGTCACGGACACGTACTCGGCGCGCCCGCTCGCCTTGTAGAACGAGTGCTCCGGCCCGACGCCGGGGTAGTCCAGGCCCGCGCTCACGCTGTGCGTCTCCTGCACCTGCCCGTCGTCCGTCTGGAGGAGGTAGCTGAGCGCTCCATGGAGCACGCCCGGCGACCCGGCGCCGAGCGTTGCGGAGTGTAGGCCCGTATCGAGCCCTTGTCCCGCGGCCTCGACGCCGACGAGGCGGACGCGGCGTTCGTTGCGGAACGGCCAGAAGGTCCCCATCGCGTTCGAGCCGCCCCCGACGCAGGCGACGAGCGCGTCCGGCATGCGGCTCTCGGCCGCCATGGCCTGTTCGCGGATCTCCTCGCCGATGACCTTCTGGAAGTCGCGGACGATGAGCGGGTACGGATGCGGTCCGACGACGCTTCCGATGCAGTAGTATGTGGACTCGAGGTTCGTGACCCAGTCGCGGAGCGCCTCGTTCACCGCGTCCTTGAGCGTCCGCGAGCCGCTCTCGACCGGGTGCACGTCGGCGCCGAGTAGACGCATCCGGTACACGTTGAGGGCCTGGCGCTCGACGTCCTTCGCGCCCATGTAGACTTCGCACTTGAGGCCGAGTGCCGCGCACGCCATCGCGGTCGCGACGCCGTGCTGCCCCGCTCCCGTCTCCGCGATCACGCGGGGCTTGCCCATCCTCTTCGCGAGCAGGGCCTGGCCCATGACGTTGTTGAACTTGTGCGCGCCGCCGTGGACGAGGTCCTCGCGTTTGAGGTAGATCCTCGCGCCGCGAGCGTGCTTCGTGAGCCGCTTCGCCTGGTAGAGCGGCGTCGGGCGGCCGCCGTACTCGACGAACCAGCGGTGGAGCTCGAGGTGGAACGCGTCGTCCTTCGCAGCCCGGAGGTACGCCTCCTCGAGCTCGAAGAGGGCGGGCATGAGCGTCTCCGGGACGAACCGACCGCCGAACTCGCCGTATCGCCCTTCTTTCGGGACGAGGTCGAACTCGCTCGCCGTGCTCGCGCGCTCGTTCAGTCCAACCCCTCCTGGAGCGCGGCGGCTCGGGCGGCCCGCACGAACGCCCGGACCCGCTCGGGGTCCTTCACGCCGGCGCTCTCGACCCCGCTCGAGACGTCGACGCCCCAGGGGCGGACGCACGCGATGGCCTCGGCGACGTTCTCCGGGGTCAGGCCGCCGGCGAGGAGGACAGGTCGCTTCGCCGCCTCGACGCTAGCGCGCGCCTCGTCCCAGTCGAGCGTGCGTCCGGTACCGCCGGAGTCTCCGTCGAGGGCGTCGAGGACGAGGACGTCGGCGTGTTGTGAGACGCGGCCGGCGTCGCGCGGTCGCACGCTTGCGAAGAGCCGCGTGTGGGGGAACCGCGCCTTCAGGGCGGCGAACACGTAGGGTCCCGCCGCCGCCGGAAGCTGCACGGCAGTCGGGCGCTGCGCCGCGACGAGCGCGGCGATCTCGTCGCCGCGCGTCTCGGACGTCACGAAGACCGCCGTCTGGAACGGGCCGACGGTGGCACCGAGGTCCGCGGCTCGCTCAGGCGCGAGGTCGCGCGGGGAGCCGCGCGAGAGGACGACGAAACCGCACGCATCCGCCCCGGAGGCCGCAGCGACGTCGGCCGGGCGGCGCAGGCCGCAGATCTTCACCTTCATCGTTCTTGTCCCTCGAGCATGGCAGCCAGTCTCCCGGCAGGATCGTCGGACCGCATGAGGGCTCCCCCGACGAGGACCGCGTCCGCTCCCGCGTCGAACATGCGGCGTGCGTCTGCCGCGGTCTCGACGCCGGAGAGCGCGAGCAGGGGGCGGTCCTTCGCAAACCCGAGCGCAGCGCGCGGGAAGCGCGTCAGGTCGAGGGTGAGGTCTCCGAGGTCGCGGTTGTTGACGGCGAGGAGGTCCGCGCGGGTGCGCCGCGCGCGCGAGAGGCCGTCGGCGTCGTAGACCTCGAGGAGGGTCTCCAACCCCCGGGCCCGCGCGGCCTCCACGGCCTCGTCGATCGTCATCGTGGCGTGCCCCCGTTCGTGGAGGGGCAGGATGAGGAGCACCGCGCTCGCGCCGCAGGCCGCGGCCGCGTCGAACTGGTCCTCGTGAACCAGGAAATCCTTCATCATCGACGGCCCGCCCGCGCGC
>DATDQL010000011.1:0-7269 GCA_035292305.1 Thermoplasmatota archaeon | reverse complement strand
CGCGCCGACGTTCCACGAAGCGACCGCGCGGCTCGTCGAAGTGTGTCCCCGCGCGGCGGCGGTCCTCGAGGGCGGGTACGACCTCGTCGGCCTCGAGCGCGGCGTCGCCGGCACGGCCGCGGCGCTCGTCGGGGCGGCGTGCCCCGTCGAGGAAGGGCCGCCGCCGGGCGTGGCGCCGTGGGCGGGGTTGCGGGAGCGGGTGATGAAGGTGCACGGGGAACGGTGGGGGCTCGGGGAACGGTAGGCCGGGTGCGGCTGGCCAGGCACCGTGCAACCACCAAGACACCAAGGCACCAAGGGATCGAGAGCGTTCCCGCATCCGGGCAAGACCTCGAAGGTCTTGGTGACTTGGTGTCTTGGTGGTTTGGATCGCCTGGCCGCCCCGCAGGCATCAACCGGACGTAGGCACGCTCTTCGCGACCGCGATCTCCGCCACTCCCGTCCTCGTGTCGCCCCACGCCATCCACACGGTCCCGTCGGGCCCGACGTCGATGCCGTTGTAGTCGCCGATGAACGGGAACCCGTTCTGGTGCACGCCGAGGTCGCCGTCGAACGAAGTCTCGGTGAGCCGTTCGTTGCGCCACGTCGCGCCGCCGTCGGCGCTCCACGCGTGCACCTGGTCGAGCAGCACGTTCGCGGGGTCCCACGCGCGCGACGCGAAGAGCACGTGGACGGTGCCGTCGCGGCCGACCTTGGGGCGCATGAAGAGCTGGTCGTTCGTCGCGTCGGTCGCGACGTCGACCGGAGCGGACCACGTCGCGCCTTCGTCGTCGGAGAACGAGGACAGGATGTCCGAGTCACCCGTCGTGTAGTCGGGCCAGAAGAGGTGGATGCGCCCGTCGTACGCGCCGCCGGAGCGGTCGACCGCGAGCTCGACGAAGGATGGCGTGCGGAACTCGTTCGTCTCGAGCTGCCGCGGCGTCGGCGCGATCGTGAGCGCCTTCCCGACGAGCTGGAACGAGCGCGCGTCGTCGTCGCTCCGCCACAGCCACACGTCCGTCGGCTCGCCCGCGTCCGAGGCCTGGCCGTGGTTCGCGGTGACGAAGATGGTGCCGTCGGATCGCGCGTCGAAGCCGCTGAAGAACTGCGTGTCGCGGGGCGCGTCCTGTGCGTAGAACGCGACCGGGGCGTCGACGGTCTCGCCGCCGTCGCGCGACGTCGAGACCCACGGGTTCACGCCGCTGCCCGGAGCGCCGGGCGCGGGGCTCGACCCGACGCCGTTCCAGATGGTGTGCACGGAGCCACTCGCGGGGTTGAGGAGCATGCGCGGGTAGTCGTGGAAGACCGCGGTGCCGTCGCCCGCGTGCTGGAGCGCGTAGTGCTCCCACGTGAGCCCGCCGTCGCTCGAGCGTGCGAGGATGAACGTCGAGCCCACGATGGGGATCGTGTTCCCGAGCGGCGTGGGCGGGAGCACCGTCGGGCCGACGCCGAGGCGGTACGCCTGGAGCGCGTAGTAGAGGGTGCCGTCCTGACCGAAGACCATGATGGGGTCCGTGACGCACGCGAACGGGAGGAGCTCCCGCGCGCGCGACGTCTTGTCGCCGCCGACGTACGACGTCGTCCACGTGGCGCCCCCGTCGAACGTGACCTGGGCGACGCTCCAGACGCAGTCGCTCGCGGCGCGGTCGAGGTCCTTGGAGGCGACGACGACGTGGAGCGGGTCGAGGGGGTCGACGGCGAGGTCGATCTCTGCCTTGGAGGGCGACTCGTTCGGGCTCGCGAGCGTCGTGCACGCGTCGGGCCACGCGGCGACGGCCGCGAAGCACGCGGCGCGGAACGTCGTGGCCGGGCCGTCGGTCGCGTCGTCTCCGCCACCCGGGAGCCCGGTCAGGCAACCGGCGAGAGAAAGGACGACGGATGCGAGGAGCGCGGCGCGCGGGCTCATGGGCGGCGAGCGGGAGGGCGGGCCTTAAGCGTTGTTCGAGCGGGGGTGGCAGGTGTGCCCTTTCCAGGGGGCAAGGCAGTCCGAGAACCATCAAGACACCAAGTCACCAAGCCTTCCGGGGCTTGTCCCAGATGCGGGACGGCTTCCAGGATCTTGGTGCCTTGGTGGTCGAGGTCGCAGCGTAGCGCGAGCGGCCTCGGGCAGGAGTAGCCCGGGAGGCCCCCCGGCGACCGGGCCACCGCAACCCTTTTTACGCGCTTCCCGGTTTGCCGCACCCGCGAGGTCGGTCCATGCCGCCCCTTGTCGAGCTCGAGAACGTCTCCAAGTTCTACGGCGCGCAACCCGCGCTCGGCCCGCTCACCCTCGCGCTGCCGGAGGCCTCCATCGGCCTCCTCGGCCCGAACGGCGCCGGGAAGACCACGCTGCTGCGCCTGCTCCTCGGCCTCATGCGCCCGACGAGCGGGACGGTGCGCGTCCTCGGCGAAGAGGTCGGGCCCCGCTCGAACCACCTGCGGCGCCGTGTAGGCTACGTCCCCGAAGGCGAGGCCGTGTTCCCGGACCTCAACGGTGTGGAGGCCGTCGCGTTCGCCGGCCGTCTCGTCGGCATGCCGCGCGGCGAGGCGCTGCAGCGCGCGCACCAGGTCCTCGACTACGTCGAGCTCGGCGAGGCGCGGTACCGCGCCGCCGAGACGTACAGCACGGGCATGCGCCAACGCCTGAAGCTCGCGCAGGCGCTCGTGCACGGCCCCGAGCTCCTCGTGCTCGACGAGCCGACGGAGGGCGTCGACCCGGACGCGCGCATCCACCTCCTCGACCTCATCTCGGAGCTGCAGCGCGAGCACGGCATCCGCCTGATCGTCTCGACGCACATCCTGAACGACGTCGAGCGCCTCGCGACGCACGCGCTCGTCCTCAACGAGGGCCGCGCGGCCGCGCTCGGCACGCTCGACGAGCTGCGGCGTTCCCAGTCGCGCTCGTACATCGTGCGCGTGAACGGCCCCGCGACGCTCCTCGCCGACGAGCTCACGCGCCAGGGCGTGCGGTGCGAGCTCACTCCGCCGAACGTGCGCGTCGAGCTCGACGATCCGCGCGACGTGCTCCGGAAGGTCGCGGCGACGGGCATGACGGTCCGGCACCTCGCGCCCACGACGCTGTCCCTCGAAGAGGCGTTCGAGGCCGCCCTCGCGGCCGCGCCGACGGCGGCGGAAGGCGGCGGCGCGACGGCAGGCGCCGGGTCCCCCGGGGGTGTCGCCTGATGCCCGAAGGCGTCCACGGCCTGCCCCGCTACGAAGGCGTCCTGCGCCGTCGTCCCTCGTTCCCCGTCGTCGCGTTCGAGGAGGTGCGGCGCGCGCTCCAGAACCCGTGGGCGCGCTTCGCGCTCATGCTCGCGTTCGCGTATTCCGTGGTGTACCTCGGGAGCCTCTGGACGCTCAAGCAGTCCCGTGGCGACTCGGTCCACACGATGGAGAACTTCCTGTATTTCGTGAACCTCCTGCGCTGGGCCGCGCTCGCGATCGCCGCGGTCATGACCGGCCCGTCGCTCCTCGAGGACCAGCGCCGGGGCGCGCTCGAGCTGTACTTCTCGCGCGCCGTGACGAAGGCGGACTACCTCGCGGGGAAGGTGCTCGCGGTCCTCGGTCTCACCTTCATCTCGGTCTTCGGGCCGGCGATGGTGTACTTCGCGGGCTCCTGGGTCCTCTTCGAGAAGATGCCCGACCGCTGGGCGTGGGTGCCGCTCACGGCCGCCGCGTACGCTGCCATCTGGGCGCTCGTCGTCGCCGGCGTCGGCCTCGGCCTCTCCCTCGTGTCGCGGTCGAGCCGCGCGGCCACGCTCCTGCTCTTCGGCGGCGTCGCCGTGCTCGACGTCATCATCAGCAACCTGCTCGAGGCGATCACGCGGAACGACTCCGTGCAGGTCATCTCCCCGCTCTCCGCGCTCGGGCAGCAGGTCGGGTGGCTCTTCGGGGCGGACCTGCCGTACACGTTCCCCTTCTGGTGGGGCCTCGTCACGCTCGGCGGCCTCGCGCTCGTCGGGTGGGTCCTCGTCGCGATCCGCCACCCGCGCCTCCAGGGGGTGGACTGAGTGGGCGACGAGGAGGCCATGGCGACCGCGACCGACGAGGGGATGCCGGAGGCGCCCCCGCAGCCCGAGCGCGCGCCCGGCGTGCTCGAATTCGCCGACGTCTCGAAGTGGTACGGCGAGGTCATCGCCGTCAACGACCTCACGCTGTCCATCCAGCCCGGCATCACGGGGCTCCTCGGTCCAAACGGGGCGGGCAAGACCACGCTCCTCCGCATGGCGACGGGCCTCGCGAAGGTCTCCGCCGGGAGCGTCCGCGTCCTCGACGAGGATCCGTGGGACAACCCAGGCCTCCTGAAGCGCATCGGGTACGTGCCCGACGGCGACGCACCGTGGCGGGACCGCTCCGGGCGTCAGGCCGCGATCCTCGGCGGCCAGCTCGCTGGGCTCGACACGAAGGAGGCGGGCGCCGCGGCCGACGAATGGCTCGGCAAGGTGGGCCTCGGCGACGTCGCGGACAAGCGCGTCGACGCCTACAGCCGCGGGATGCGCCAGCGCCTCAAGTTCGCGCTCGCGCTCCTCCACAAGCCGGAACTTCTCATCCTCGACGAGCCGCTCCTCGGCACGGACCCGCCGACGCGGCGCGACCTCATCCAGCTCATCAAGGGCATCGCCGACGAGGGCCGCAGCGTGCTCGTCTCGACGCATGTGCTCCCGGACGTCGAGGCGATGACGCAGCGCATCGTGCTCATGAACCACGGTCGCCTGCTCGCGCACGGCGAGGTCGCGGAGATCCGAGACCTGCTCGAGCGTTATCCTAGGACCGTGCGGATCGCCTCGACGCGGCCGCGCGACCTCGGCGCCGCCCTCTGGCGGCTGTCCTCCGTGCTCTCGATCCAGGCCGACGAGGGCGCCGTCGTCGTGAAGACGCCGCGCCCGCAGGAGTTCTTCCGCGACGTGCAGGAGCTCCTCGTCGCGAAGGACCTGCCGTTCACGTCCGTGACCGTGCTCGACGACAACGTCGAGGCCATCTTCCGCTACCTGGTGACCGAGCGATGACCGCGCCCCTCCTTCCCCTCCTCGGGACGAACCTCCGCAGTTGGCTCTCCGCGCGCGGCTTCGTCATGGTGGTCGTGGCGTCGCTCCTGCCGCTCCTTCTGACGGGCGCGTGGGTCGTCACGCACCGCGCGGACGTCGCGGCGCTGGACCTCGACTGGTCCCCGAAGGAGTTCCGCGAGGGCGACAACGTGACGTTCACCGCGAACGTCCGCAACGTCGGCGGCTCGTCCGTCGGGACGTTCAACGCGACGATCGCCGTCGGCACGGTGTTCAACGGACGATTCCTGCAGACGGCCGGCGAGACCGTCGAGGTCGAACCGCTCACGCCCGGCGCGACGCGGCAGCTCACGCTCGAATGGACGGCGCAGCCCGGCGTCTACTACGCGTTCGTCGACGTCGACCCCATCGGCGAGGACAAGATCGCCGAGGTCGACGAGTTCAACAACCAGCTCCCCGTCCCGTTCGCCGTCGGTTACCGCTCGCCCGGCGCGGACGAGGCTCCAGCCGCCCCCGCGAACCTCACCGGCGGACCGAACGCGACCGGCGTGGCTGACGTGTCCGTCGAGATCGTGCTTCCCGCGACCTTCTCGGCCGACAACGCGACCACGATCGAGGCGCGCGTGCGGAACGACGGTCCCGCGGCCGTCGAGAACGCGAGCGTGACGCTCCGCATCGGCCGTACGTTCTTCGGTCGGTTCTCGCCGACGCAGACGCTCACGGAGAACGTGTCGCTCGAGAGCGGCGCGAGCCGGACGTTCTCGCTGGAGTGGACCGCGCAGGAGGGCGCCTACTGGGCCGAGGCGTTCGTGAACGCGAGCGACGTCGCGGACGCGGACGCCGCGGACAACCACGCCGCGCGAGCGTTCACGGTCGACCCCGTGGTCGGTCCGGACGCGACGCCGCCGAAGCCTCCGGAGAAGGTCACGATCAAGGAGTTCTACCTCCAGGTCCTGAGCCTGCTCCACCTCCGGATCCTCATCCCCTTCATCGGCCTCTTCTACGCGGCCGGCGTCATCACGGACGAGCGCGAGCGCGGCACGCTCGCCTACATCCTCACGCGGCCCGTGCCCCGGTGGACGATCCCCGTCGCGAAGTTCGTCGCGTCCTACGTCGTCGCCGCCATCGCGATCACCCTCGGCATCGTCGGCACGTACCTCGTGCTCTTCGGGACCGTGCCCGCGGGGAGCGACGTCGGGTTCCTCACGACGCCGATCCTCATGAGCCTCCTCGCCCTCTTCGTGTACGGCGCGTTCTTCGTGCTGCTCGGCACGCTCGTCGAGCGCCCGTACCTCGTCGGGGTCGCGTTCGTCATCGGCTGGGAGACGGTCGCCGGCAGCTTCGTGCCCTGGGTGCGGAACATCACGCTCAGCCAGCACCTCCTGAACGCGATCGCGCTCTGGCCCCTCGACAAGGGCCTCCAGTGGGTTCCCGAGGGCCCCGAGGGGTTGCGCGCGCTTCGCGTCATCCTCATCGCGGCGGTCGCATTCCTCGTCGCCTCGGCCATCGTGATGAAGCGCAGGGAGTTCGAGCTCTAGCCGCCAAGGGCGCCAAGGGAGCCAAGGACGCCAAGCCGGTGCGCGCGTGACCTTGACCGACGTCGTCCTGGCGGTGCTCGCTCTCATCGGCCTGCTGCTCTCGCTCTACTTCACGGGCGTGACATACCGTCGGATCCCTGCGGAACCGCGGTGGCTGCCGCGAGTATGCCGCATGGACGAGCGGACGTGCGCCGCGATCGTGGACACGCGCGAGGCGCGCGTGCTCGGTCTTCCGAACTCCGTGCTCGGCCTCGCGTGGTACGCGGTGCTCCTCGCTTCGACGCTCGGCGCGCCCGTGCCGCGCCTCGCGCTCCTCGCCGGCGCGCTCGCGGCTGCCGCTCTCTCCGTGTGGCTCGCGTGGGCGCTCGTGGTCCGCCTGCGCGTCGCGTGCGTGCTGTGCTTCGTCGGGCACGCGGTGAACGCGGCCGTGTTGGTCCTGGTTCTCGCGCGGTCGTGATCGTTCTGGCCTGCGCCTCGGGCGGTCGTGGTCGTTCGATCGGGATGACTTGGCTGAAGGGACAAAGCTAGGAAGAGACGAAGGCTGCGGACAGCCTCGACGTCTTCGTCTCTTCGGCCTTGGCTCGAAAGTCGCGCCCTACCTCGGCTTCGACGAACTCGACCTCCGTCCCTCCCTTGCCTCCGTCACCTCCGTTGTTTCCTGGCGGGGGGCGACAGGTCCGATGCCCCCGCTGAAAAAGTACGGAGGAAACGGAGGTGACGGAGGGACGGAGTTTCGAGCCAAGGCCGAAGACAGGAAGACGCGAAGACCT
>DATDQL010000010.1:0-2968 GCA_035292305.1 Thermoplasmatota archaeon | reverse complement strand
CCGCGGCGCTCCCGGAAAAGCTATGTCGCCCTCGCGTCTGGAGCGCCCCGTGGCGGTCCCGGTCTTCTCCTGCACGGGCTGCGCCCGGTGCTGCCGCAACCTCGTGGACAGCGCGAGCCGCGAGGTGCCCGTGGAGGAGAGCGCGGCGCTCGCGCGCCAGGGCCTGTACCCGATGCCGCGCGAGGGCGGCCTGCAGGTGTGGCCCTGGGAGCGCCGCCGCATGCTTGCCGCGGCGCGCGAGGCGGGCGTGCCGATGCGGTTCCGCCCCGCGCTCGCGGCCGTGGGGGACGTCGCGGAGGGCCGGCGCGCGGTCGTCGTCGTGTGGGAGCTCGTCGGGAACGAGTGCCCGCTCGTCACCGCGGACGACCGCTGCGGCGCGTACGGCGACCGTCCCGCGATCTGCAGGGCGTACCCGCTGCTCGTCCGCGGCCGCGCGTTCGTCGTCTCGAGCCTCTGCCCGGGCCACGTGATGCCCACGCTGCCGTCGCAGCTCCCGGTCGCGTACGGCGCGAGCCATCGCGCCGCGGCCGCGGCCGCCCGTTACCCGGCCCTCGCCTCGTCGTGGCTGGCGTTCCTGGAGGACGCCGGACGCGCGGCTTGGTCGCGCGACCTGGGCGCAGCGGATGTCGCGGGCCTCCCGACGGTGGACCTCCTCGATCTCCTGGAGCGCGAGGGCGTCACGTCGCAGGCCGATGTCGAGGCGCGGTGCGCGGAGCTCGGCGTGGCGTACGGTTGACGGGGCGGCTCCACCGGAACCTCCGGTCGCCTCCGGACAAACCCCAAGTACCCGCCCCACCCTCGGCGGGCCCGCCGTGTCCTTGTTCTGCCCGTCGTGCCGCAACCTCCTCGACCGGAAGACCGGGAGGTGCGTCACTTGCGCAGGGGGCGAGCGCGTGCGTGTCCGGCCCCTCGCGGTGGCGAGGCTCGGGGGCACGGGAGGGAGACTCGCGGGGAATGCGGGGGAAACGCGGGGGGTCCGCGAGGGAAGCCCGGGGGAAACGCGAGGGGGTGAGGGGGAGGCACGCGGCTCACGATCCGGGTCGCCTTCGACGCTGCCTGTGCGGACCGGGTCCTACTTCCCGTTCGGCGCTCCGCGCGACGGCCAGCGCGAGTTCCTCCGCGACGTCGGCGAGGCGGTGGCGCAGGGTCGCCACCTGGTCGCGCACGCCCCGACGGGCATCGGAAAGACGGTCTCGACGCTCGCTCCCGCGCTCGAGCATGCGGTCCGGAACGGCAAACGAGTGTTCTTCCTCACGTCGAAGCAGAGCCAGCACCGCATCGCCGTCGACACCATCCGCGCGATCCGGGCATCGAGCGGAGCGGCGATCGTCGGCGCCGACATCATCTCGAAGCAGGACATGTGTCCGCGTCGCGAGGCCAAGGAGCTCTTCTCGAAGCGCTTCGCGCGGTTCTGCCGCCACGAGCAGGTCTCGAAGCAGTGCGACTATTGGACGACCGCGAACGCACAGGCCGTGAAGGTCCTGCGGGAGGAGGTTCGGCACGTCGAGGACGAGGTCGAGGTCGCGCGGACGATGCACGTGTGCCCGCACCAGGCCGTCATCGAGGCCGCGCAGGTCGCGCACGTCGTCGTGTGCGACTACAACTGGTTCTTCAGCGACATGCGTTCGTCCGTCCAGGAGAAGCTCAAGGCGGAGCTCAAGGACGTGGTGCTCGTCGTCGACGAGGCTCACAACCTCCCCGACCGCATCCGCGACCACCTCGCGTACGAGCTGAACGACTACGTCCTCTCGGACGCGCGCGACGAGCTGCGGGACCTCGGGGACGACGCCCTCGGCGCGGCCCTCGAGCGGCTGCAGGAGGGGCTCATCGAGGCGACGGAGCCGCTCGCCGAGGTGTCGGGGCGCCCGGAGAAGGCGATCACGCGCGAGGAAGGACACGACATCCTGCAGGCCGCGCTCGCAGCCGGCCGTCGCTCGCTCGTCGCCTGGGACCTCGACGCGGTCACGCGCGAGCTCGAAGGCGCCTCAGAGAGGTACGAGAAGCGGTTCAAGGACCCCGCGCGCGGCATCGGCAACCTGCTCGCGTTCCTCGGGTCCTGGCGCGTCGAGAGGCGCGGCATCGTGCGCATCCTCACGCGCGACCCCGTACCGGCGATCCAGTACAAGATGCTCGACCCGAGCCTGCTCGCGCGCGCCGTGTTCGAGCAGGTGCACGCGAGCGTCCTCATGAGCGGCACGCTCCACCCGCCCGCAATGGTACGCGACGTCCTCGGCCTCGACCCGGCCCGCACCCTGCTCCGCACGTACGAGTCGCCTTTCCCGCGCGCGAACCGCCTCGTGCTCGTCGACGACCAGGTCACGACGCAGTACACGGAGCGCAGCGACGAGACGTTCTCGCGCATCGCCAGCAGGCTCGCGGAGGTCGCCGAGGCGAGCCCGGGCGCGGTCGCGGCGTTCTTCCCGAGCTACCGTATCCTCGAGGACGTGCGGCAGCGCCTGCCGCTCGATCTCCGCAAGGAGGTGATCGTCGAGTCGCGCGAGCACTCGAAGGACGAGAAGGAGGGCCTCGTGCAGGCCCTGCGCGACGGCGCCGACGCGCTCCTCCTCGGCGTGCAAGGAGGCAGCCTCAGCGAGGGGTACGACTACGCAGGGAACCTCCTCAAGGCCGTCGTCATCGTCGGCCTCCCCCTCGCGCCGCCGAGCCTCGAGGCGGACGCGCTCATCGCGTACTACACGCAGCGCTTCGGGCCGGGTCTCGGCCGGACGTACGCGTACTCGCAGCCGTCCATGAACCGCGTCCTCCAGGCCGCGGGCCGTCTCATCCGCAGCGAGACCGACCGCGGGGTCGTGGTGCTCATGGACAAACGCTTCGCGTGGCGGCAGTACCGCGAGATGATGCCGCCCGACCTCCGGGGCGACGTCGTCCCGGATCCTGCGCGCAAGGTGTGGGAGTTCTGGACCGCGTCTCAGCCGTCCGGTTGAGACCCAAAGCAGGACACGAAACCACG
>DATDQL010000009.1:0-3155 GCA_035292305.1 Thermoplasmatota archaeon | reverse complement strand
CGCGCGCCTGCCCTTCGAGCGTCGCGTTGAGGAAGTAGACCCAGTCCTGGTCTCCGCCCTCGTTCCCCGAGTAGTAGAGGACGCTGCCGTCGTGGAGCAGGATCATGTTCACCGCGGGGACCCCGCCCTCGAACGGCTCGGACCACCGGCCCACGTCCGAGAGCGGGGGCGGTGCCGACGCGGTCGAGACCGCGAGGCTCGTGACGGCGGACGCGGTCAGGAGAAGGATGAGGACTGGGCGGACGAGGCGGGATGCCACGGTAAAGCCTCCGAGCGACCGACCGGCTCAGCCCCGCTTGAATCTTTGCGGGGGAGAGTCTGCATCGCGGCATGTTGAAACCCTCCCCTACCATCAGGGCGCGATGCCCGAGCAACACATCGCGTTCCGCTGCGAGGGCTGCGGGCTCCGCTTCGAGGCCGAGGTCGGCGGGGACGGAGGGCGGTTCCGGCGCGCGTTCTGGTGTCCTCGCGACGAGCAGGTCCTCGCCCTGGACGTTCTCGCCGCGGGCTTCGACGCGCACTGCCCAAAATGCAAGGAGATGATGGACCTCCTCGCGGACTTCCCTCTCGACGCGTGCCCCCGCTGCCACTCGGGCACAGGGACCGAGAAGACCCCGCGCAAGGGGACGTCGATCAGCAGGGAAGGCGGGACGGGGCGCTGAGGCGGTTCATCGCGTAGCCGCGTCATCGCCGCTCCTTCGAGCGCCTCAGATCGGTTCCCTGATCTCGGGTTCGGGTTCCACGATCACGCGGTCGAGGTTGCCGGGCGCGCCGACGATGCTGTACCCCGCGTCGACGTAGATCGTCTGTCCGGTGATGCCGGACGAGTCGTGCGAGAGCAGGAAGCGGACGACGCGCCCGACTTCGTCCTGCGAAACGTTTCGGCGAAGCGGCGCGCTCGAAGCGACCCAGTCCAGGATCATGTCGAAGCCGGGAACACCGGAGGCCGCGAGCGTCTTGATCGGACCCGCCGACACCGCGTTCACGCGCACGCCGAGCGGGCCGACGCTCGAGGCGAGCTCGCGCACGAGGCTCTCGAGCGCGGCCTTCGCCGTGCCCATCACACGGTACCCGGCGACGATGCGCTGCGCACCGAGGTAGGTGAGCGCGACGACCGCAGCGTGCGGGCGCAGGCGCGGCATCGAGTTGCGGACGAGGCGGACGAGGGAGTACGCGGAGACCGTCATGGCGACCTGGAAGTCGGCCTCGGTCGTCTTCGTGATCGGGTTCGCGAGCGCCTCGGCGGGCGCGAAGGCGACGGCGTGCACGACCCCGTCGAAATCGCCCTGGACCTCCGTGAAGAAGCGCGCGACGCTCTCCTCGCTTGCAACATCGCACTCCTTCCAGGCCTCGATGAACGGCTGGTCCTTGACGAGCGCCTGCACGCGGGAGAGGAACCGCTTCTGGTACCCGAGCGTCACGGTCGCGCCCTCCGCGGCGAGCGCGTGGCAGATGCCCCACGCGATGCTCGATTCCGCGGCGACGCCGAACACGAGGTAGCGCTTGCCCTTGAGCGCGTCCATGCGGCCGCCACGTGGCCGGAGCGGCATGAGGATGTCGGTCGCGACGAGGGCGAGGGCAAGCGCAAGCGCAAGGCGAGGGCGAGGGCAAGCGCAAGCGCAAGGCGAGGGCATGGGCAAGCGCAAGGCGAGGGGTGGCGAGGAAGGGAGGGAGAAGGTCGGGACGAGGCCCACGGAGGTCCCCTGGCCCGGTCCCCGGCCCTCGCCTTGCGCTTGCGCTTGCGCTTGCGCTTGCCCTTCGGGCCACGTTCGTCCACCTCTCCCGCATCCCGCCAAAGGGGCCGCGGTCTGGCTCACCCTGTGGACGGCTACGTGCTCGATGTCGCCGGCGAGCGGGCCGGGCAGGCTGTCCTGTGGATCCGCGGCCGCGACCGCGCGCACGCGGTCCGCGCGCCGTTCTCGCCGACGTTCTACGTGCGCGGCGCAGGCCTCCCTCGCCTCGCGCAGGGCGCGCTCGACCTCGGCGCCGTTTCTGCGGACGTCGTCGAGGCCGTGCCGGGGCTCGAGGACGCGGCCGCGAAGGTGCTGCGCGTCGCGGTCCGCGGCTTCGAGGACGTGCACCGTTTCGCAAGCGCGATCGACGCGTGGGGCCGATACAAGGACCTCGACCTCTACAACGTCGACCTGCGCCCGAGCCAGCGCATCCTCCTCGCGCGGAGGCTCTTCCCTTTCGCGCACGTGCGCGCGTGGGGTCCGGAGCGCGTGAGCCTCCTCGACGATGAGCAGTGGATCGTCGACTACCCGATGCCCGCGATGCGTACGATCTTCCTCGACGCGGGGCCGGACCTGCCACGCGGGACGCTTCCGACGCACGAGCACCCGGTCGCGTGGGCGACCCTGCAGGACGTGCCTGGACGATTCTCGCCGATGGAAGCTCAACACCAGGAGCACCAAGGCACAAGGAAGGATGCAGATGCGTGGTGTCCTGGTGTCCCTGGTGTTGATCCTCCGTCGTCGCAGCGCATCGAAGCCCGCGAGGAGGACGTGCTCCGCGCCCTCGCCGACGAGGTCGCGCGGCGCGATCCCGACGTCGTGCTCACGCGCGGCGGCGACCGGTTCCTCCTCCCGTACCTGCGCCACCGCGCCGACGCGCTCGGCCTTACGGGCTGGCGCCTCGGCCGCGACGACGACCCCGTGCGGCCCGCGCGGCGCGAGAAGAGCTACTTCACGTACGGGAAGATCAAGTACCAGCCCCCGGCGATCCGCCTCGCCGGCCGGCTGCACGTCGACATGGCGTCGTCGTTCTTCTACACGGAAGCGGGGCTCCACGGCCTCGTCGACCTCTCGCGCATCGCGAACATCCCGCTCGCGGAGATGGCGCGCCTGGGCGCCGGCACCGCGATCACCGCGATCCAGGTCGACGTCGCCGCGCGCGAAGGACGCCTCATCCCGTGGAAGAAGAACCAGGCGGAGGCGTTCAAGACCGCGCGCACCCTCCTCGACGCCGACCGCGGCGGGTACGTGTTCGAGCCGAAAGTGGGGCTCCACGAGGACGTCGTCGAGCTCGATTTCGCGAGCCTCTACCCGAACCTCATGGTGACGCGGAACCTGTCGCCGGAGACGGTGCTGTGCGCGTGCTGCGGCGGAACGCAACAAGGACAACAAAAGCAAGGAAGACAACAAAGAGAAAAAACC
>DATDQL010000008.1:0-2888 GCA_035292305.1 Thermoplasmatota archaeon | reverse complement strand
GAGCGCGCTCTGCATGTCGAGTTTCCCCGTGTACGCCGCCATGCCGACGACCGCGCCCCACGCTCCCGCCTCTCGGAGCGCGTCGAGGTCCTGCATCGACGCGATGCCGCCGCTTGCCACGACCGGGGCGCGCGAGACGGCCGCGAGGCGGCGCACGCTCTCGACGTTCGGGCCCGTCATCCGGCCCTCGAGTCCGACGTCCGTGTAGAGGAGGGCCCCGATGCCGAGAGAGCCTGCCTGCTTCGCGAAGTCAAGGAGAAGGTGGCCGGAGCTCTCCGTCCACCCCTTCACGACGATGTCTTCGCCGCGCGCGTCGACGGCGACGACGAGCCGGTTCCCGTATCGCGACGCGGCCTCGCGAAGGAAATCCGGTTCCGTCACCGCGCGCGTGCCGATCACGACGCGCGCGGCGCCGGCGTTGAGGAGCGCGTCGATCTCGTCGAACATGCGAACACCGCCGCCGACGACCATCTTCGCGGGCACCTCCTCGAGGATGCGCTGGACCACGCGGAGGTTCGATCCCCGGCCGAGCGCGCGGTCGAGGTCGACGACGTGGATCCACTCCGCCCCCATCTCGTGCCACCGTCGCGCCTCCGCGACGGGGTCGGGCCGTCGCACGCGTTCGGCGGTCATGTCGCCGCCTTCGAGCTGCACGCACGCACCTTCGCGCAGGTCGACCGCGGGGATCACGTTCATCGGACACTCTCCGCGAACTCCAGGAAATTCCGCAGCATCGTGAGACCCGCCTTGCTGCTCTTCTCGGGGTGGAACTGGACGCCGTACGTGTGCTTCTTCCGGACGGCCGCGGTGAAGGTGTGCCCGTAGGTCGTCGTCGCGACCGTCACGGGTTCGTGCGGGACGGGCGCGTACGAGTTCACGTAGTAGACGTGCGTGCCCTCCACGAGGCCGCGGAACAGCGGTTCGTCGTCCCGGAAGGCGAGGACGTTCCAGCCGATCTGGGGGAGCTTCGGGCCGCGAAGCCGCTTCACCTCGCCGTCCACGAACCCGATGCCCTCGGCGCCGGGGCTCTCCTCGCTCGTGCGGAACAGGAGTTGCAGGCCGAGGCAGATGCCGAGGCACGGCACGCCGTCCTGCAGCGCCGCGAGCACCTTCTCGCGCACCGGCGCGAGGCCGCGCGCGCCCTCGCCGAAGGCGCCGACGCCCGGGAGCACGAGCACGCGAGCCGACGCCAGCTCGTCCGCGCGCGTCGTCACGCGGGGGCGGCCTCCGGCCTTCTCGAGAGCCTTCGTCAACGAGTGGATGTTGCCGACGCCATAGTCGAAGAGGGTGACGTCGATCACGTGCGCACCTCGGCGAGCGTGTCCTTCAGGACGTGGAGGAAGCGCTCCATGAGCGAGAGCGGGCCGACCGTGATGCGCAGGTACGGCGCGAGGTCGCCTTCGAACGAGCGCACGTGGACGGCCTTCGCCTCGAGCGCCTTCGCGAGCCGTCGGGCGTCGACGGGCGGCCGCACGAGGAGGAAGTTCGCGTCGCTCGGGAACACCTCGCACCCGAGCTCCGCAAGAGCGGCCGCGAGGAGACCGCGGTTCGTTCGGACCTGGGGCACGACCTCGTCGAGGTACGTCGAGGAAGCGAGCGCGAGACCGGCGACGAGCTCGCTGAATCCGTTGAGGCGGAACGGGCCGCGCACCTTCCCGAGCTCGGCTGCGACCGAAGGGTCAGAGAGCGCGAACCCGACGCGCAGCCCCGCGAGGCCGTGCGCCTTGCTCATCGTGCGGAGGACGACGAGGTTCGGGTGCCGCGCGAGGAGGGGGACGAACGAGTCGCCGCCGAACTCGACGTACGCCTCATCCACGACGACAAGGCCGGGCGCGCGCTCCACGATGCGCTCGATCGCGGCCCGCGGGAACGCGTTCCCGGTCGGGTTGTTCGGCGAGCAGACGATCGTGACCTTGCCCTGACGGTGGAGGAGCGCGTCCGGATTCAGCTCCCACCCCGGGCCGAGGGGCACCGCGACGGCGTCGGCACCCGCGGACCTCGCGAAGATCGGGATCATCGAGAACGTCGGCGTCGGGAACACGACACGCTCGCCAGGATCGGCGAACGCGCGGATGACGATGTCGATCATCTCGTTCGACCCGTTGCCGGTGACGACGCCGTCGGCGGGGACTCCGTACGCGCGTGCCGCGGCCTGTCGCAGGGGCTCGCTCGTGAGGCTCGGGTAGTCCCAGAACGAGCCGACGCGAGACTGGGCGATCGCGAGCGCGCGACTCAACGCGGGGTTCGGGCCGAACAGGCTCGCGTTGTTCGCGAGGTTGAGGCCGCCGTGGGACTCTTCGGCGTACGCGGTGAGCGCGGCCACGACCGGGCGCGGAACGGGGCGCGCGCGGCTCATCGCGGTCCCCTCGCGGACAGGCGGACGCGCACGGCCTCGGCGTGCGCGGGGAGCCCCTCGGTCTCGGCGAGCGCGATCGCGACGGGAGCGAGGGCGACGAGGCCCTCGCGCGTCGCGCGCTGGTGCGTCGATCGTCGCAGGAAATCGTCGACGGCGAGCCCGCTCCCGGCGCGCGCGAGGCCCCCGGTCGGCAGCACGTGGTTCGTGCCCGAGCAGTAGTCCCCGAGCGTCACCGCGCTCCACGGGCCGAGGAACGCGCTCCCGTACGACCGGACCGCCTCGAGGTCCTTGTCGGCGCTCGCGGTCGCGAGCACGAGGTGCTCCGGCGCGTACCGGTCCGCGAACGCGAGCGCCGTCGCGCGATCGGGCGCGAGGAGGAGGGCGCCGCGGCGGCGCAGCGCCTCGGCGATGATGTCTTTGCGCGGGCACGCGGCGACGAACTCGGGGACGAGGCGGCGGACCTCGTCCATGAGGGCGGCGTCCCACGTGACGAGGGCCACGGCCGCGAGCGGGTCGTGCTCGGCCTGCGCGA
>DATDQL010000007.1:0-7431 GCA_035292305.1 Thermoplasmatota archaeon | reverse complement strand
GGTCTTGCCGTCGGGGCGCTTCGTCTTCACGTTGAACGTCGTGACATTGCCCTTCGTGTCGACCGGTACCATCTCCGTGATGCTCTCGTGGTGGTGCGTCCCGCTCATGTCGCCGAGCAGTTTCCAGATCTTGTCGATCGGCGCGTCGAAGATTCCATCGTCTCGGATGAAGACCATGTTGAGGTTCTCCCGAGCACGCAGAAGGCGCCTGCTGCATGACCCTTTGGCATAGAGTTTTACCGGTCGCGGCAACCCGCGAGACCGTGTGCTGAGGTGATATGGGAAAAAGCGGATGGCGAGGGGCATTGCGGCCCGCCGCCTTTTCATCGCCCTTCCCCCGCGCTTCCCTCGGTCTTCCCGCGCGTTTCCCTCGCGCTTCCCGCGTCGCCTTTAAGCCCCGCCCCGCGCGTCGCGTGCGCGATGCGGCACCGCGATGCAGCGCATTACATCTTGAACCAGGTACGCGCCGCCGTCGACGACGTCGACGACACGTCGGTCGCGGAGTTCGCGAGGCTCATCCGCGGCGCGAAGAGCGTCGTCATCTTCGGGCGGGGCCGCAGTGGCCTCGTCGGGCGCGCGCTCGCGGTGCGCCTGAGCCACCTCGGTGTGCGCGCGTACGTCGTCGGCGAGACGATCACGCCGCCGGTGCATGAGGACGACATCGTCGTGCTCATCTCGGGATCGGGCGAGACGTTCAGCGTCCGCGTCACGGGCGAGGTGGCGAAGAGCCTAGGCTGCCGCATCGTCGCGCTCACAGGGCAGCCGCAGAGCACGATCGCGCGCCTCGCGGACCTCGTCATCCCGCTTCGCACCGCAGCGAGTCCGCGGCAGCGCGAGCTCGCGCCGCTCGGGACGCTCTTCGAGGAGGCGTGCCAGGTGTTCCTGGACGGGTTCGTCGCGCAGCTCATGGAGGACGCGGGCGAGACCGAGGAGTCGATGCGGAAGCGGCACGCGACCCTCGAGTGACGGTACCCTCGTGCCTCAACGGATCCGACCGCTCGTCGTCGACCCGACGACCTCGAAATCGGTGAGGCCGTGCCGGTACTCGACCCAGCTCGCGGGCTCGCGGAGCCACGCCCCCTCGGCGCGGATGTACGTCCGACCTCCCTCGGCCTTGAGGTCGAGGATGCCGTGTACGAGGTGCTTCATCATCTGCACCTCGGCCTCGGTGTGCATGCCCGCGTCCAGCATGAGCAGGCCAGTGGCGCCCGCGCGCGACGCGCGGCCGACGAGGACCTGGAGGAAGCGGAACGCCGTCGGGGCGCCGACGTACGTCAGGAGCGTCGAGACCGAGTCGAGCGAGACCCGGTGCGCCTCGTGCTCCTTCAGGATCTCGTGCTCGGCGTGGTTGACGGCGGCGCTGATTCCGTTGAGGTTCATCGCACCGTCGACGTACTCGGTGCCGTCTTCGGGGGCCGGGACGCCGATCTGGCGGCTGAAGGCGTCCACGACGCGGACGTGCCCGCCGGGAGTCGTGCGAGGGCGGAGGTCCGGGTCGGTCGCCGCGAGCTCCTCGCGGTACTCGCGCGCCGAAGTGTCGGTGAGGACGACGAGCGCGGGCTCGTCGTGGCGGACGCCTTCGAGCAGGAACCGCCGCGCGAGCACATCCTTGCCGACGAACGGCGGGCCGTGCACGAGCACGAAACGTCCCGCAGGGATCCCGCCTTCGAGCATCTCGTCGAGTCGGCGCGCGCCGGTCGAACGCCGGGTCACGGAGCCACCTCAAGGACCTGCGAGAGCAGTTCGCGGAGGACCGCGCGCGCGTCGTCGCGGCGCGAGGCGACGCACGGGACGACGCGGACGTGCCGCGGCGCCGCGAGGCGCCGTGCGACCTCGCGCGGCGAGAGCGCGCCTTTGGAGTCCTGTTTGTTGGCGGCGATGATCGACGGCAGGCCTTCCTTCCACACGACCTGCATCATCTCGCGCGCGCGGGCGAAGGAACCCGGGTCCGTCGAGTCGACGACGACGACGACGCCGAGCGCCTGTCCGGCGATCGTGCGCAGGACGGGGTCGAACCGCGCCTGGCCTGGCGTCCCGAAGACGTCTGCCGCGAGACCGTCGAGTGTGACGCGACCGTGGTCGAGCGCCACGGTCGTGCCGAGTCGGTTGACGCTCACGGCCGTGTCGGAGACGGCCTGGACGAACGTGGATTTCCCCGCGCCGTACGCGCCGGTGACGACGACCTTGGGCACGTACGGCACGACGCCGCCCGGGCGCAGGACCTTGTACGGCGTCGGGGAGGGTGAGGCCTGCGGGGTCCACGCCGCGCGTTCGACCGCGAACGTCTGGCCGAAGACGACGCGGTCGTGCATCCCGCGGACGCCGATGACGGCGTCGAAGTCCTCGAGCGGCAACGTCTCGTCGCCGAGCCAGCGGACGGCAAGCGCGAACGACATGCGAAAGCCGCGCATCGCGGCCTTGAGCGCGGGCCACGCGGGTTCGAAGAGGCCCGGGTCCGATTGCTCGACGAGCGAGGAGAGCGATTCGGCGACGAGGACCGCCCCGGGCCGCTCGCGGGCGGCACGCGCGAGGAGCGCCGCGAGCTGGACGGGGTCGCGTCCGTCGGAGGCGACCCAGGTCGCGTTGCTGCGGTCGCCGACGAGCGACGAGAACGCGTCGACGAAATCGAGGCGACGCGGGACGCCGCCGCACTCCGTCATGTCGCGCAAGATCGCGGACGGCCGACGGTCGAACGTGAGGTAGACGACGGGGCGCCCCACCGCGGAGTGCGCGGCGGCGCACTGGTAGAGGAAGGGCTCCGCCTCGACGCCGGGCTCGTGCGCCAGCGCGACGAGGGCGCCGGGCGGCGCCGGCGCGAGAGCGCGATCGATCTGCGGAACGCCCACCACCGCGTCCGTCAGTCGACTCACCCGGCGACGATCTTTCCGACGAGGGCGGCGGTATCGTCGACGCGCGGGAGCACCTTGTCGAGGTCGGCCCCGGGCTCGGAGATCGTCGCGAGGACGAGCTGGTCGCTCACGCCTCGCACGACGATGCGGGTCTTGCCCGCCTCGAAGACGATGTGAGCCGGCTCGACGGTGCCGAGCTCGGCGAGGGCCGCTTCCGCTGCTGCGAGGAGCGTGGCCCCCATGGCGGCGAACGTCTCCGGCGCCGGCAGCCGCGGGCACCGGTTCAGGACGGCGAACCCGTCGCGCGTGAGGAGGATCGCCCCGAGCATGCCGGGGGCTGCGGCCAAGCTGTCAAGGGCTTCCTCAAGACGCTCCTGTCGGTCCGCCATTCGTCACCCGTTCGGTCTATCCCGGCAGCCTATCTCCCGCTCCAGTAACAAATATGTAGCACCTGCGGCCGCCCACGGAAGGGTGGGGTCCCGCCAGGCAGGCGGGGTCCCGGTATGCCCCGGCGGACCAAGGATGCATCGGAACGCAATCGAGGAGAACCGGCTCGCGGCCGAGCGCACGGTCGCGGCGGTGCGCGCCGCGGTCATCGCTTTCAATTCGCTGGCGTACGCGCTCCTCCTCGACCATGCGAACACGAACGAGCCGCTCGCGTTCGTGGTCATCGGCGTGTCCGCCGCGTACGCCGTCGCCGTGCTCGCGCTGCGGCCCGCCGAGCGGTGGCCTGCGCTCGGCTCCATCTACTTCACCGCGATCGCGGACTCGGTGCTCATCACCCTGTGGATCGCCGCGACCGGATGGGTCGAGTCGCCGTTCTACCTCCTTTGGTACGTCTCCGTCATCGCGATCTCCTTCCGCTACGACCACCGGGCGACCGTGGCGGCCGCTGTCCTGTATTGCGGCGCGTACCTCACGCTCGCCCTCGTCAGCGGCGGGCTGACCACGCACCTCACGGACGTCGTCGTCCGCATCGCGTACATCCTCCTCATCGCCGCGCTCGGGGCCCTCATGGCGCAGGAATCGATGCGCCGACTCACCGCGAAATCGCGGGCCGAGGCGCGGATGCGCGCCGCGGAGTCGGCCGAGAGCGGCCTGCGGTTCACGCGCGCGATCGTCGATGCGGCGAGCGAGGCGCCCACGGCGTCCGGCAGCCTCGCCGCCACGATCCGTCGCGTCTGCGAAGAGGCTCGCTGGCCGTACGCCGAGACGTGGATCTTCGAACCCGCGTCACGGACGTTGCACGCTGGCCCGGCATGGCACGCGAACTCCGCGCGCTTCGCCGCCTTGCGGGAGTCGGGCCTCGGGCTCACGCTGCGGGAAGGGGACGCCCTCGCGGGAAGCGCGTGGGCCGCCCGCGAGCCCGTGTGGGCCGACGACCTCGGCGCGGAGAACGCGTACCACCGCAAGGACGAAGCGCGCGCCGCGGGCCTGCGCGTGGGCCTCGCGGTCCCCGTGTTCGTCGAGGATTCCATCGTCGCGGTCCTCGAGTTCCTGATGGAGGAGCGCACCCCGCGGGACGAACGCTTCGTCGAGCTCGTCGCGACCGCCGCGCTCGGACTCGGCTCCGTCATCGAGCGCAAGCGCGCCGAGGAAGCCCTGCGCGATTCCGAGGCGCGATTCCGCGTCGTCACCGAGAGCGCGAACGATGCCATCGTCACACTCGACGGCGACGGGTACCTACTCTACCTCAACCCCGCCGCCGAGCGCATGTTCGGGCGCTCGTCGGCGTCGGCTCGCGGCGAGTCCATCGCCGCGTTCGTCGCCGACATGTCGCCCGGCGCACCGTTCGAACCGCTCCTCGGCCGCACCGTCGAGCTCACCGGGACGCGTCCCGACGGGACCGCGTTCCCGCTCGAGGCCTCCTTCACAAGCTGGAGGAGCGGTGACGGAACGTTCTACACCGGCATCCTGCGCGACGCGACCGACCGACGCAAGGCGGACCAGGACCGCCTCACGAGCATCGAGCGCCTCCAGGAGGTCGAGCGCCTGAAGGAGCTCGATCGTTTCAAGACCCAGTTCATCAACATGGCGGCGCACGAGCTCGGCACTCCCCTCACCCCGATCAAGCTCCAACTCCACATCCTCAAGGGGAAAGCGTCGACGCTCGACGAGCCGCGCCGCAAATCCCTGGAGATCCTGGACCGGAACGTCGACCGACTGGGCCACCTCGTCAAGGACCTGCTCGACGTGAGCAGGCTCCAGGCGAGCCGCCTCGCCCTCGAGCGCGGGCCCTGCGACCTCAACCGGCTCGTGATCGAGGCCGCCGAGTCGTTCCAGCCCCAGGCGCGCGACGCCGACGTGGACCTCGGCCTGACGCTCTCCACCGACGTCCTGGTCGACGCCGACGCGAAGCGCCTCACGCAGGTCCTGTTCAACCTCCTCTCGAACGCGCTCAAGTTCACGCCGCCGAGGGGTCGCATCACGCTCGAGACCGAGCGACGCGGCGAGGCCGCCGTCGTGCGCGTCCGCGACAGCGGCGCGGGCCTCGACGCCAACCAGATCAAACGCCTCTTCCAACCGTTCACGCAGGTGCACGACACGATGCGGATCACGCGCGGCGGCACGGGCCTCGGCCTGTACATCAGCCGCGGCATCATCGAGCTGCACGGCGGGGAGCTCTCCTGCCGGAGCGACGGGCCCGGGACCGGGTGCACGTTCGCCTTCACGGTCCCTCTCGCGGAACCGACCGCGGAGGCGCCGCCGAGGTCCGTCGCAGTCACGGCGCCGCCGCAACTCCGGCCCAAGGACGCCATCGCACGTCGGGCGAAGGAGCTCATCTGATGCCGGGCCCCTCTTCCCGAGGCCCGGCGCCAAAACCCCAATGATGAAATAGGACCCCCCATCCATGACAGCAACGCCCGGAGGAGTGCCCGTCCCCGACCCCGACCCATCGGAACCCCGGCTGACGCCGCGTCCGCAGGTCATCCTCGTCGTCGACGACGAAGCCGACATCCGCGACTCCCTCCGCGAACTCTTCGAAGGGTCGCTGCCCGACCTCCGCTGCCTCACCGCCGACGGCGGCGCGACCGCGATCGAGATCCTCGGGCGCGAGCCCGTCGACCTCGTCGTGACCGACTACAAGATGCCGGGCATGAACGGGCTCGAGCTCCTCTCCGAGGCCCGTCGCCTCGCGCCGGAGGTCCCGCGCATCCTCATCACGGCGTTCCCGGACCTCGACCTCGCCATCCGCGCGGTGAACGACGCGCGCATCGAGAACTTCTTCACGAAGCCGTTCGACCCCGCGAAGGTCGTCGACACCGTGCGCGACATCCTCGTGGACCGCCGCGCCGCCGAGCAGCGCAGCCGCGCGTTCGCGCGATCGCTGGACACGCTGCGCAAGCGCGTGACTCCGCCGAAGAACTAGGGGCGCCATAGACGCCAAGCGAGCCAAGGACGCCAAGCCGGTAGGCCGCGAGCGGAGCGGCGACGCCGACGGTGAACCACCAAGACAGCAAGGCACCAAGACTTCCGGGTATCGGACCGATGCGGCCTGCCTCCTGGTCGTCGCGCTCGTCACGCTCGTTTGTTGCGCGCGTCATCTGGTAGCGCTCGTCACGCTCGTTTGTTGCGCGCGTCCTGTCGGCGTGCTCGTCACGCGCGTTCGTTCCGCGCGTCATGTGTTAGCGTTCGTCACGCTCGTTTGTTGCGCGCGTCCGGTCGTCGCGCTCGTCACGCGCGTTCGTTCCGCGCGTCATGTGTTAGCGCTCGTCGCGCTCGTCGCGCGCGTTCGTTGCGCGCGCCCGGTCGTCGCGCTCGTCACGCTCGTTTGTTGCGCGCGTGTCAAGGTCGTGGCGCTCGTGACGCTCGTTCCTCGCGCGCGACAGGTGCGCGCGACCCGTGCGTCGAGAGGTCGTTCGCCCTCGACGCGAGCGGGTCCGGGGGTGCCCCTTCCCCGCGTGCGTCACGGTCGCGCAAGCGCCGGGATCCTTGGTGACTTGGTGTCTTGGTGGTTGACGTCGCCACGCGACAGGGCGACCACCACGGCGCGGCGCCCGTGGCGACCGCGGACCGTTTCGCTCGCGGTCCTCGCCCGCCGCGGGGGCCGGACCTCGTCTTCCACTGCATCCGTTCGACGTTCGACCATGCGCCGTGCTCGCGAGCGCGAGTCTAGAAATCGGCTCCAGTCGTAGACTGAACAAGCCTCTTGAGTAGCGTTGAACGCGCGTTCTCCAGGCGAAATTCCCGGAGCACGGGTACACAGGAACCCTTTTACCGCGACATGCATGCCGTCGGCGCAGGATCGGAGTGAGTGTCACCCTGGTGGGTTCGCTCGCGCCGCTCCTGCACTGGGGCAGAGAGATGTTCGGCGGAAACGACAGCAGGAACAGGAAGGCATCGAGCGCGCTCCTCGTGACGCTGCTCGTGGGAGCGTCGCTTGTCGCGATCGCGCCGACGGGCTCGGCGGCCTCGCCGCACCAGGCCGTCGTCACGATCACGACGCCGCCGACGGACGCGATCAGCGCCGGCCGCGGTGTGCCCCTCCTGCTCGGCGGGTCGATCGCGCTTTCGGGTCACTGTGTCGATCGCATCGACGGCTGGAAGTGGACGTCGAGCGGCCCCGGCGTGCTCCCCGGCC
>DATDQL010000006.1:0-9277 GCA_035292305.1 Thermoplasmatota archaeon | reverse complement strand
TGGCGCGGACTGGCGCGCGACCGCGCCGTCCGCCGAGGCCCTCGCGTGGGCCGCGGCGACGCTCGCGGGAGCGGGCGCCGGTTGCCTCGCGGCGCTCGTCGCGATCCCGCGGGTCGCGCGCGCATGGAGGGTCCTGCCGCGGCGCTCGCTCGCGGGAGGGATGCTCGTCCTGCTTGCGGCGGTCGTCGCGCTGCTGAACGGCGGCGTCGGGCTCGCGGTGCTCGCGGTCGCGGCGTGCGCGGGGCATCTCGCGACGGCGTTCGGGGTGTCGCGCGTGCACGGCATGGGCGTCGTGCTCGTGCCGGTGGCGTGGAGGTTGCTCCTTTAGGAGGGCCTACCACGTCCCGCGCGCCGGCTTCCCGTACCGGATGATCCCGCTCTCCGGGTCGCGCGCGACGAGCCGCATGCCGAGCTTCTCCATGACGCGCACGGATGCGACGAGATGGGGGTACGTCTCTGCCGCGACGTGGAGCACGCGCGGGTCGCGCAGGGCCCACGCGATGAGTGCCGCCGTCGCCTCGGTCGCGATGCCGCGCCGCTGCCACGCGGGGAGGATACCGTAGCCGACCTCGATCCACCCGTCGTCCGCGGGGGGCCCTTTCAACCCCGCGAGTCCGACGAGCGTGCGCCGCTCGCCTTCCGGCGCGAGCACGAACCACGTGTACCACCCCGCGAGCTCGGGGTGCTCGGCGAGGTTGAGCTCGGTCCATCGCCGCGCGTCGTCGTCGCAGAGCTCGGGCGGCCAGGCGGCGGGCACGTCGGCTTCGAGGTGTTTGGCGAGCGCCGCGTGGTCGTCGAGCGGGACGGCGCACGTCTCGCGCGTGGCGGCGACGAGGACCAACCGGTCCGTGCGGATGGAGGGCACGGAGGGGACAGAGCCCACAGAGGCGGATGAAGGCACGGGTCATGGCGACGACCGGCTCCGTGCGCTCCGCTGTCTCTGTGCACTTCCCTTCAAGGCTTGATCAGCATCATCTCGTTCCCGCTCGGGTCCTCGATGCTCGCCCAGCGGCCGAACGGCGCGTCCTGCGGCTTCTCGACGACCGTGACGCCGCGGCGCGCGAGCTCGGAGACCGCCGCGTCGACGTCGGGCACGCCGAAGTAGAATCCGCTCGAGCCTCCCGGGTGGCGGTGGCCGCTCTCGGCATCGTCCTGGTGGATGCCGAGCTGGACGTTCGGCGCGACCTCGAACTGCGCCCACTTCACCTCGTCGACCTTGTCCAGCAGCTTGAGGCCGAGCGTGTCGCGGTAGAACGCGAGGGACGCCGGGAAGTCGCGGACGTGGAGCGTCACCATGCCGAGCGCGCCGAGGGGGGAGGCCATGCGCGGCGCAAGCCGCACGGACGCTTTGAGGCTATGGGGCGAGGGGCTTGAAAGTGGTCGATGCTACGCGGCCTTCGGCGCCGCGGCCTTCGCGGCGAGCCCCTTGAAGTCGTACGCGGCCTTCAGCATCTCCTGCTTCTCGCCGTTGCAGACGACGCGCGCGCCGATGATCTTCTTCATGAACGGCAGCGGCTTCGCGTCTCCGACCATGACGGCGCCGATGAGGCGACCGTCCTTGAACACCATCCGGCGGTACACCCCTTCCTCGACGATGCCTTCGGAGATCTCGTCGCCGAGGATGTTCCCGACGCTCATCACGGGCACGTCGAAGTGGTCGATGCTGTAGAAGTCGACGTGCTCGAACGGCGTCCACTTCTTCTCGTCGGGCTCGAGCATGTTCAGCGCCGCGATCTTGCCTTGCGCCTTCGCGCTCGCCCAGGAGCCGTTGATGTTGATGCGGTTGAGGATGGGGTCGAAGTACTGCGTGATGTCGCCCGCCGCGAAGACGTTCGGCACGGACGTCTGCATGTACTCGTTCGTCAGGACGCCTTCGCCGGTCTTGATGTTCGAGGCCATGAGGTAGCGCATGTTCATCGACAGGCCGATCGCGACGCCGGCGACGTCCATGGGATACGTGGTGCCCTTGTCCGTGACGGCCGCGACGGCCTTGTCGCCTTCGAGCTTGAACTCGGTCACGGTCTCGCCGAAGACGTTCACGACGCCCATCTTCTCGAGGAGGCCTTCGACGATCTGCGAGCCTTCCTTGTTCAGGCCCTCGCGCCACCACCGGTTGCCGCGCATGATGTAGCGCGGCTCGAGCCCGTGCTTCGCGAAGATCACGGCGAGGTCGATCCCGAGCAGGCCCGCGCCGATGACGACCGCGTTGTCGCCGCCTTCCGCCGCGGCGCGGATGCGGCGCGCGTCGACGAACGTCCAGAAGTTGAGGATGTTCGCCGCGTTCGCGCCCGGCGAGGAGTAGCGCCGCGGCACGCCGCCGGTCGCGACGAGGCACTTCGTGTACTCGACGCGCGAGCCGTCCTCACAGACGATCGTGTTCGCGCGGTCGTCGAGGTTCCGCACCTGCGTGTAGAGGCGCAGGTCGATGTTGCGGTCCTTGTACCACTTGAGGTCGTGGATCTTCGCCTTCTCTTCGGGGATGGAGCCTTTCGCGAAGTCCTTGATCGTGACCCGGTTGTAGAGCGGCTCCCCTTCGTTCGTGATGACGACGATGGTGCTGTCCGGGGACTTGGACCGGAGGTTCTCGGCGGCGGTCGCTCCCGCGATGCCGTCCCCGAGGATGACGAACGTCTCCGGCATGCTGTCGCTCGGCGCAGACCACGCTTGCTATATTAGGCCACCGACGTCACGGCCGCAAGCTTGACCCGAGCCGTCCCTCAAGGCCCGCCTCATGGGATACGTACAACTCGGCGTCGCGCTCCTCATCCTCGGCGCGGTTCTCGCGGCGTTCAACGTGCTCGGCGGCGCGGCCTCGTGGCTCATGTGGGTCGGGCTCGTGCTCATCGCGGTGGGCATCATCCTGACCGTGGTATCGTACCTCGGCGGGTCGAGGGCGACGCGGTTGCCGTAGAGGTCGGCGAGGCACCGCATTCATTCGCGTGGCGGCACGGCCCGGCTCGCCGCTCCGCGAATCGCAACGTCAATGCGGTTCGACGATGACGTTCGTCAGCCCGTAGGTCGTCGCGTTCGAGGGCATCCGGACGACGACGATGTTGTCGTCCCACCATGTAGGGTGCGACGGAAGCCGGTCTTGCAACGTCGTGACGATCAATCGGCCACGATCAGGTTCAAAGTACCGGTAGAAGATGCTGATAGGCTGCCCTGCCTCGCCTTGCAGGTACAACTCATAGGCTGCGTCGATTTCCGGGAACGTCTCAAGGTCGTCCTCAGTCAGGTTGACGACGGGCCCCCGATCTGTTGGCCGGAATTGGAACGCCGCACGGGGAGGGTATTCGTCGGCCTGAAGTACGCGCTGCAAACAACCCGGACTCGCACTGAGAGCGATCAGACTGACGACGACTACCAGTCGTGGCAGAACACCCATTCCTTCCTCTTCTCCTGGACTTCCTAGTAGGTGTCGTGGCCATCGTCCCACTCGCGTTTCAAAGTTCGCGACTCAATGGGCTGGAGGCGCCGGCGACATGTCGCCTTCGGCGATCGTGCCCTCGACGAGCGCGACGCGGCTCACTTCGATGAACACGGGTTCCTCCTCCGGCAGCGTCGAGGTGATCAAGGCGGTCATGATCCCGAGCGCCTGCCCCGCAAGCAGGTGCGAGTCCGTCGTGAGCACGGGGCTCCCGGAGTCCCCCGGGGCCGCGGCTGCTTCGATCTTGTAGAACGCGCCGGCGACACCGTACGCGACGCCCGCGCGCGGCAGCGTCGGCGCGTGGCCGACGTGCTTGATGGCGCGCGGCGCGGTGAGCGTGGGCGTTCCGTCGTAGATCAACGGCGACGGTCCGCCGATCGCGGCGACGCTCGGGTCCACGAACTCCTGCCACTGCGGCGCGACGTCGATGAGGGCCCAGTCGCCGTGCGTCTCGTCCTCGTAGCTCAAGGACACGGTGCCGATCGCGACGAGGAGGCTCGGCCACGCGGCGACGATCACGGTCTCGCCGACGTTCACGCAGTGGCCCGCGGTGCTGATCTTGTAGAACGGGTAGTCCTCGAACACGAACGCCGTCGTGCACATGAGGGGGGAGAGGATGAACTGCCCCGGCCGGATGAAGAGCGCGCCGAGCGCGAGCGGCACTTCCGTGCGCTGCGCCGCGTCGAACCCGAGGCCGTGCTCGCCGGCCGCGATCGTCGCCCTGCGGATGTCGTCCGTGAGCCACGCGGGCGTCTCGCCGACGAGCGGCATGCGGATGGTCCCGTCGGCGCGCATCTCCGCGCCGTCCGGCAGCGCGAGGAACGCGGCAGCGGGCGCGCCCGGGAGGACGAGCGCCGCGGCGACGAAGACGATGGTCCAGCCTCGCACGGCCGCGCGTACGCCTCGCGGCTCTTCAAGGTCACCTCGCCCCGAGCGTGAACCGCGCGGCCCCTTCGCGGTCCGCTAGGAATCGATATATACGAAGAGAAGTTTGCCCGGCCGTTCTGCGTACTTTTCCGCCCTACGGCGGAGGAGCGCGGCGGCCGGGCAATCCCGGAGCGTGCACACGATGGCCGAGACCGAGACGCCGGAAGCGACCGAAGGGGCGCACATCTACGCGCTCAAGACCACGATCAACCAGGAGAAGACGGTCGTCGGGATGGTCGAGCACAAGGCGAGGAAGGCGAAGATCGGCATCGTGTCCATCCTCTCGCCCGGCGAGCTGCGCGGCTACGTCCTCATCGAGGCCCTTGACCGCCCCGAGCTCGAGAAGCTCATCAAAGGCGTACCCCACGCGCGCGGACTCGTGGAAGGCGAGACGCAGCTCGGCGAGGTCGAGCACTTCCTCACGCCGAAGCCCACGACGACCGGCATCGCGGAAGGCGACATCGTCGAGCTCATTTCCGGCCCGTTCAAGGGGGAGAAGGCGCGCGTCCAGCGCATCGACGAAGGCAAGGAAGAGATCACGGTCGAGCTGTTCGAGGCCATGGTCCCCATCCCGGTCACGGTGCGCGGGGACCACGTACGCGTCTTGGAGAAGAAGCCCGGGAAGTGACGCGAGGAAGGGAGGTCGGGGGGCCGGAGGAGTGCGCACCCCCCGAAGGCGATGCATCCTCAGCGCTGGAAGCTGTAGTTCGACTCGCGGGACAGCCGGTCGATCTCGCGGTCGATCGCGCTCTTGTCCTCGCCGACCTTCGTCGCGATGACGCCCGCGAGCCGGTCCTTCCGGTCGATGACCGGGTCGAGGTCCGCGTCCGTGAGGTCGCTCCACTTCTGCTTCAGCTTCCCCTTGAACTGCGACGCGTTGCCCTTCATCTCGCCGCCGACGTTGCCACTTTCCTTGCTCGGTTCCATGGTGTTCGACCGGACCGGTCACGCGCGCGGAAGGGTTTGCCGGCTCCGGAACGGACGGCGGAGCCAGTGCAGTTCACGCGACCGTGCGTGACAAGGGCGTGAAAGAAGGCTCACCGCAAAGGCGATGTCGGATGCGCCCGACGGTCGCCTCGCCTTCCTGCGAAGGCGCCTTCCGGTCCCTCGACGGCGCATACACGGGTCGGAATCCTGGACGTCGAGTGTCGAATGCGGCGATCAACTGAGTCTCGGGTGTCTCGAAGGATCCGGTCGTCGTCGCCAACGGTCCGCGGGCGCATTGAAAAATCGCTCACCCCAAACTACATCGGCTCCCGGCGATTCGCATTCTCGGTCATTGTCGCGATGCGTGAATGCCATGGCTCTCTCTCGTGCCGTTGTTATGATTCTCACCGGGACGTTTGTGCTAACCGCGACGACGGCCTCTGGGGCAACGGAACCGCTCATCTGCACCGAGACCGAGCCGGACGTGTGCGTCACACTGCCCTTTCTTCAGATCTTCCCCCTCGGCTGCGGCGAACCGATCTTCGGCTCGTTGGACGAAATCTGCATCGATCCTTCCAATCCGAGCCGAACCTGCGAAGCGGCTGGAGCGTGCCCGCCCCCGCCGCCCACGTGCGAGGAGACGGATACGTGCCCGCCTCCCCCGCCGCCCGGTGGACAACCTGCCGACTGTCCGAACCCGATCGATGAGTTTCTGGAGGAGCACGGCATCCACTACCACACGGCGTATCAGATCCAGGACCTATTCTGCCGACTCTCATAGAACGGCGCTTTCACCCGAGCCCCAAGATCGGCGCCAGCCCCCGCGCCACCTCGGGCTCGTCGAGCGCCTTCTCGACCTCGGCCATGCTGCGGAACGGCCGCTTGAGGCTCAACCGCACCGCGCGCCTGCGCCCGACCCCGGGCAGGGCCTCGAGCGCCTTCAGGTTCGCCTTGTTCACGTCGAACGGCACGGCGACGCCGGTGAGCGAGCGGAACCCGTGGTCCGTGATCGCGACGTCTACCCACGTGTCGAGCGGCACGTCGTACGGGATGCCGACGAGCATCGCGTACGTGCCGACGGGGCGGCCGAACGTCGTGTGCCCGTCCTTCATCTCGGTGTACACGCGGCGCAGGACGGCGCCCTTCGGGTAGAGGCGCCTGAGCATCGGGCGGTCGATCTCCTCGCGGACGAACCGCTTGAAGTCGAGGAAACGGCGCTGGTCGACGTGGGGCGCCTCTTCTCCGTTGACGACGACCTTGCGGATGTTGATGCGGCGCGCGAGGAGGCCGCGCGCGACGTACTCGCGGAGGAACGTCTTGTCGAGCTCGTAGGTCTCCGCGGTCTCGCCGGGCAGGCCGCAGATGAAGTTGAGGCCGGGCAGGAACGCGGGCTGGCCGTTCGCGCCGGGACGCGCGCCGTGCCGGTTCAGGATCTCCGCCGCGCGGAAGACCGTGTCCGGGTCCGCGTTGAGGTTGTTCGCGTCCTTCACGCGCGGGTCCGCGCTCTCGAGGCCGAAGGCCGCGATGTTGCCGTCGGTCATGTGCTCGACGACGAGCTTCGTGACCTCCTCGCTCGCCTCGGGATTCTCCGCGACGACCGCGGGGTCGACGTTGTCGAGGTGGAGCGTGTGCAGGTCCGGGACAGCGGCGCGGATGCCCGTCAGGAGCGCACGGATCGCTCCGGGGTCCGGCTCCGGGGTCGGGGTCTCTCCGAGGCCCTTCGCGTGGTAGGAGTAGAAGCACGCTTGGCCGCCGATGCGGAACGAGCGCAGCCCTTCGCGCGCGAGCGCCGCGACCTCCGCGACGACGTCGTCGACGGGGCGGAACATGGGCTTCCCTTCCTTGGGTTCCATGCAGAACGCGCATCCGCCGTTCACGTAGCGCACGCAGCCGTGGTACGTGTCGATCTCCGCGATGAGCGGCGCGGGCCAGTCCGGGTGCTGGCGCACGACGGAGGCGCCGCGGACGCTCCAGTCGCGCCACTCGTCGAACGTCCGCTTGCGGCCGCCGCCGACGCGGCGGTCGGTCACGTGCCCGAGAATGATGTCGTGGAGGAGCGCGTCCGCGTGCAGCCGCGCGCGCCACGTGAACACGCGGTCGAGCTCGTCGCGTCCCTGCGGCGCGAGCCCGCCGCCGCGGCCGAAGCCGTAGAGCGCGGTCGAGCCCGCGATCATCGACTCGCCGGGGAAGCGCGCGACCGCGTCCTTCGCTTCGCGCAGCGAGATCGGCGTCCCGCGGAGGTACTTGCCCGGGACGAGCGCGCCGGCCACGACGACGAGGATGTTCCGACGCCCTTCCGCCGGCCCTTCGAGAGCGCGCCACGCAGGCGGCTCGCGCCGCAGGCGGTCGACCGTGACATACCCGACCTCGGCTGCCGGATCCGCGGCGAGGGCCGCGCCCGCGAGGTAGCGAGCGTGCGGGCTGATGTACGGCGGGACGCCGAAGTTCGCGGGCTCGTCGACGTACCCGTCGAGGATCACGACGCGGGGGCGGAGGGCCAACGGCAGCCGAGGGCGTGGCATCCGCCTTGAGGCTTGCGGGCTGGCGGTGGCGGGACGGCCGCCCGTATCCCTCCGGTCGCTCAGGCCTGGGAGAGGAAGCCCTCGATGTGGTCGTGCTCTCCGACGTCGACGTATTGGTCGAACCATACGTGACCGCTCGTGGCGTGGAACTTCAGCTCGAAGTCGCTCGCGGCGGTCGACGTCGCGCAGAGCAGGTAGCCATCCACGGTCTGACACTCGGCGTCGCTGAAGAAGGAGCCGGCACCGAGGCACTCCGTCATCGCGTGGAATTGCCAGCCCGCGAAGAGTGTAGCGGAATTGCCCTCGACGTCCGGCGTCGCCACCGAATCGTGGTGCGCGAGTACCGCTGCTCCCGCAACGGAATCGCAGGTCGTGGCGCCGCCCGGACCCGAGTGGGCGGTGAGGACCGGCGAGGGGTAGTCGTCGTGCTCGGCCGCCTGGCCGACGTAGACGGGGCCGACGGGGTCCGCCGACGTGGCGGGAGCGATGAGGAACAGCGCGGCGACGAAACCCACGGTGGCCTTGAACATGACACAGCCTCCCGGTCGCGGACGGTCCGGGGGCTGAAGAACCTTGGCACGCAGACCAGGCGTGCTTCCCGTCGGACCGTACGGCTACCGTCCGACGCGGGCCGTCGTCCCGCCGGGGGCGCGCTCCGACGCGTACCATCCGACGACGCCGTTCACGACGCCGACGAGGATGTGCGTGATGTTGTCCAGGATCGCGACGTGCCAGATGCCGATGGCCGGCATGACGAAGCCGACGAGGCCGACGAGGACGTACACGGCGGCGAAGACGTACGCGATGTTGACGAGCGCGCGTGTGTCCTTCACCGCGAACGCGATCCCGATCGTCGCGATGCCGAGGACGTAATGCACCCACATCTCGCCGCCTTCGAGGTGGAGGCCCGCGGCGATCGGATGGCTGATCCCGAGCGAGCCGACCACGCCGAGGAGCACGAGCACGGCTCCGAGGATGTAGAACCACGTGCGCACGACGTTCGCGTTCCCGGCCTGCATGGTGTCAGCGGTCATGGGTACCACCGACGGGGCCGACGCGTCGGGCGTGGAAAGAACCCGACGTCCGCCGAGGGATCGACTCAGCGCGCGTGCCCCAAGCATCACGCATGCGTCAGTGGACGTCGAGGGGCCGCGTCGTGCCGTCTGTGAGCAGCTCCTCCACCTTCCGCTCGACCGTCTCGAGCCGCGTGCGGCAGGCGCGGGCGAGCTTCACGCCTTCCTCGTAGCGCGCGAGTGCGGCGTCGAGCGTGACGCCTCCGGTCTCGAGCTCCCGCACGACCTGTTCCAGTCTCTCCAGCTCGGTTTCGAACCCTTCCTCAGTGGATGTCGGCATCCTTGCTCCCGTCCTGGAACCTGATGGTGACGCGGTCGCCGCGTGCGAGTCGCGTCGCGTGCGCGACCGCCGCGCCGTCCTTGACGACGATGGTGTAGCCGCGCGCGAGCGTGCCGAGGGG
>DATDQL010000005.1:0-5867 GCA_035292305.1 Thermoplasmatota archaeon | reverse complement strand
CCTCGCGCTCGACGTCTTCGAGGAGGAGCCGCCGAACGGCACGCCAGTGTTCGCGCAGCCGAACGCGCGCTTCACGCCGCACCTCGGCGCGTCGACACGCGAGGCGCAGGAGAAGGCCGGGCTGCTCGTCGCCCGCGAGGTGCTCGCGGTGCTCGAAGGGCGGACGCCGGAGTTCCGGGTGGTCTGATGGCTGCCAAGGTCGTGCGCGCAGCGTACGCCGTCGTCCCGATCCCGAGGGGCGAGGAGCCGAAGGCGCGGCAGTTCTACGGTCAGGCCCTTGGCCTCCGCGAGGTCATGAAGCCGCCCACGCTCGCCGCGCGCGGCGGGGTGTGGTTCGAGACGCCGGACGGGTTCCAGGTCCGCTGCTCGACGGAAGAGGACCTCGCGAAGCGCACCCCCGGTACCGGCGCGGTCGTCGCGTTCGAGATCGCGGACGTCGAGGGGTTCCGTCAGGACGTGACGCGGCGTCAGCTGATGGTGCAGGACCTTCCGCCGATCCCGGGACAGCGGCGGTTCCTCGCGCTCGATCCGTTCGGGAACCGGCTGGAATTCCTGCAGAAGGGTTGAGCGCAGGATGGTCTAGCGTCGCCGCGTCGCGACCCGTGCGACGGCGGCGGCCGCGGCAAGGAGGGCAGGAAGTCCCGTCCCCGGCGTCGCATCGTCCACGGTCGCCGTTGGGACCCCGGTCCGTGGTGCCGTCTTCTCGAGGCGGAACTCGTCGAGGAGGCTTCCGTCCGGCTTCACGGCGCGGACGAGGAGCGCCTCCCGCGTCGCGTCGAGCACGGTCACGTGGTGCTCGGAGGCGCGCGCGGCGGACCACGCAGGCTGCGGTTCCTCCCAGTCGTCGTACAGGCTCTCGCCGCCTCCTCCCGTGACGAGGTAGACGACGCCGTTGCCTGCGACGTAGGGCTCCGCGGTCGAGACGACGCCCTCGTCGCCGAGCAGCGGCCACGTGCGCTCGTACCCGTGGTCGTGCGCGGAGACGAGCACGTCGACGCCGCCCGCTTCGAGCAACGGAGCGAGGGCGGCGCGGAGCACGACGCTCGACCTGTGCGAGTTCGACGAGTAGGGTGGCTCGTGGAGGAACACGATCGTCCATGGAGCGTCCGCGTGGTCGAGGAGGTCCTTCGCGAGCCACACGGCTTCGGCCGAGCCCTCGGCGAACACCGAGTAGAACGTGTCGAGCGCGACGACGTGGACGGGGCCGACGTCGCGGCTCCACCACAGCTCGTTGGCGGGGAGCGCGAAGCGGAGCCGGAATGCGTCCACCTCCGGGTTCGGCGCGGTCCGGAACGCCTCGACGAAATCGCCGATCGCGCCGGTCGGCGCGACGAAGTACGTCTCGTGGTTCCCGAGCGCGGGCATCCACGGGACCGAGGCCGCGACGGGCTCGACCATCTCGAACCACTGGTCCCACACGATCGGGTTCCCTTCGCCGTAGGCGACGTCCCCAGCGTGGAACACGGCCTCGGGCGCCTCCGCGACGAGGCGGTCGACCGTGCGCGCGCTCACGTCGGTCACACCTTGGTCGCCGAGGAACGCGACGCGCGCGGTGTCCGCGGGCCCGGGCACGCGGAGGGGAAACGTGCCCGCGTCCGGGACCGTGTACTCGTACTCGCCCGGGGCGAGCCCCTCGAGCGGGACCGTGTGGACGAAGCCGGCCCCTTGTGGGAGGGCTTCGAACCCGCCCTCGAACGCGCCGGAGCCCGTGACCTCGATGCGGCTTGCGGCGGGCTCGCGCGTGAACCATTGGACGACGAGCGCCTCGCCGGAAGGGTCGACGCCGAGATGCACACCGTGGGGGCCGCTCGGCGCCTGCGCGCTCGCGGTCTGCGCGAAGAGGACCAATCCGAGGAGCGCGAGGCGGGTCCGCACGCGGGGAAAAGAGGCGGGGCCCCCGTGAACCTGTCGGGAGCGCGGGAAAGGGAGGCCGGCGGAGACCCGGTGCTTGCGACTCCGGGAGGAGGCCGCCGACTGCGTGGAAGCCGTGTCCGGGACCCCTGTAGGCTGGGTATGGCACGGAACCGCAGACCTGGAAAAGTCCTTCATCCTTGTGCGCGTTCCGGCCGCCGTGGCCCGATCGGAGGACCCCCTCAGCGCCGTCGCGAACCCCACGAACCGCCGCGTCCTCTGCCTTCTCGCGTCGCAGGCCGCGCACCCGCGCCGCATCGCCGCCCTTCTCGACCTTCCCGAGACGGAGGTCTCCCGTCGCCTGCGCGCGCTCGAACGCGCCGGGTTCGTCCGCGGGCAGTGGGAGCGCGACGGCGCGAACGTCCGCAAGTACCGCCTCGTCGCGGACAAGGTCGTCCTCTCCTTCGCGAACGACGGTCTCCACGTGACGGTCGAGCACGGCGCGGAGGCGCGATCGGGCGTCATCCGAGTCCACGACTTCCACGTCCCCGAGGTCCCATCGGTCATCGCGGACCCGGCGCCGCTCCTGCAGACCCTCGGCCGCCGCCGCGGCGTCATCCTCGTCGGCCTCCCGGGCTCGGGCGTGTCGACGCGAGCCGCCGCGGCCGCCCGTCTGTGGCGCGGCCCCGCGTTCTGGGCGAACCTCCGCGAGGAGGTGTCGCGCGGCGAGCTCGAGAGCAACCTGCAGGTGTTCCTCGCCGAGCAGGGGAGGCAGCCGGACGAGCCCATCGCCGAAGGCCTGGACCGCGCGCAGGCGCTTGTCGTGCTCGACGACTTCCACCGCGCCGAGCCGGGCGTCGGCGAGTTCATCCGCGAGCTTCTCCAGCGCCGCGGCGACGCGCGCTTGCTCCTCACGATGGCGGAGGAGCCCGGCTATGCTCCGCCCGGCCAGGTCGAGGTCGTGCGAATCACCGGCTTCGGCTCCGAGGACGGCCTGCGCTTCCTCGATTTCAAGGGTCTCGGTCTCCCGCGCGAGCAAGGCCTGCAACTCATCGCCCGCGTCGCAGGCCACCCGCTGTCCCTCAACTTCTACGCGGAGGCCCTGTTGTCAGGCACCCTCTCGTTCCAGGAGACCGTCGACGACATCCCGGAGGAGGAGCTTCGGGAACGGATCGTCGACACCGCGTTCAAGGCGCTCCCCGAGCGCGAGCAGAAGCTACTCGAGGCCGCGAGCATCTTCCGCGCGCCGTTCACCTCGGACGACCTCGAGGCGGTCACGGACGAGTCACGCGTCCGCTACGGCCTCCTCAAGCTCGAAAAGCGTCTGCTCGTCCAGCGCGCCGAGGACCGCTACCGCATCCACGAGGTGCTCGTCCCCTACCTCGCGAAGCTCGTGAGCCGCCCGAAGATCCTGCACGAGCGCGCGGCGAAGCACTTCGAGGCGCTGCAGACGGTCGAGGGCCGCATCCTCGCGGTCCATCATTGGGTCGCGGCGGGGAACATCAAGTCCGCCGCTCGCGTGCTCGCAAGCGACGTGCCGCTCGACACCATCCGACGTCTCGCGCCCGTGCACGGGGGCCTCTACGCGCAGGCCCTCCGGAAGCTCCTCGACGAGCCCGTCGGCGACCGTGCGCTCATCTCGGCGAAGGACGACCTCGGCGACCTCGCCATGCGCGAGGGGCGGCTCGACGAGGCGAAGCGCCGGTTCGAGGAGGTCCTCGAGCTCGCCGAGAGGTCCAAGGACCACGAGCGCGCGGACGAGGCGCGACGCAAGCTCCGCATGATCGAGGGCGACGAGGAGGATGCGGCGCCTGCGGCGCAAGCCAAGGGGGCCAAGGTCGTCAAGCCCCGGGGCGCGAAGGCGCGGGTGCCCCGGTAGCGAGATGGACGCCGTCGAGCGCGCCCGCGTTCTCGACCAGTACCGCCGCGCGAAGCGTGCGCAGCTCGCGGACGACGGGCCCGCGGCGCTCGCCGCCGAGCTCTTCCGGCTCGAGGAGTTCCTGGAACGGGTCGACGGCGGCCAACGTCCGGAAGATTTCTCCCGCGAGGTCGAGGTCGACGTCGCGTGGCGGAGAGCGAAGGCCGAGGTGCTACGCGCGCTCCTCAAGCCGCGGACGTGAGGTTGCCCCTACGTCCCCGGCGGACGGCACGCCCCGCCGGGCTCACGGCGTGACGTCGAGCACGGCCTTGAACTCGTCCCATGGGTCCGCGCCGTACCCGCGTTCGAGGATCTCGACGCCGCCCAGGCTGTCGACCGTGAACCAGGTGTAGCCGTCGTTGTTCGCGTCGTCCATCTCGGCGATCTGCCGCTCGGGGTCCGTCGCACCGCGCAGGAGGTACTCGCCCGCCACGGGCCGCATCGCAGCGTCCGCGGGGAAGGGGACGTAGTTGCCCGCGCGGTTCCAGTCGTACACGTCGCCCCAGCCGGCCATGAGGTGCTTGTCCGCGACGTCGTCGCTCCCGTCGACGCCCTTCCCGTCGGGCGCCCACGGGTGCACGGACTGCGCGAACGAGGAGTTCCAGCCGACGAACGCCTCGGGACCGGGGTCGATCCCGAGCTTGCCGCTCGTCGAGACGAACTCGAGCTCGGGCGGCGCCCCTTCGTCGCCCGACGCGACGACGCGGTAGAGCTCGAAGACGTACGCGTTCTGGTAGTGGTAGTGCTCGTGCGCGGGGTCCCAGCGCGCGACGAGGCCTTCCGGCCGCTCGAGGTCGCGGCACAGCCGATTGTCTGCAGTGCACACGCTCTGCACGATCGGGAGCTCGGGGCCTTCGCTCGTCCGATCCGCCGGTGCAGCGTCGCTTCCGGGCGGCATCTTCAGGCGGAACGCGCCGCTCCCGGCGTTCGCGAAGCCCATCGAGAATCGCAGGCACAGCGTCGGGCGCTCGAGCCCGTTCCGCTGGCCCTCCAGGTATTCCTCGGCCATACAGCCCGCGACCGGGACCGCCGTCGGGGTCGGGAGGCCTGCGTGGAACGTCGAGGTGGGGACCATGAAGCCGATGTCGAAGGGGGCGATGATGCGCATGTCCGGGTACGCGACCTCGTCCGAGGGCGGCGTCGGGGGCTCGAGCCGCGCCCGGAGACGGTAACCCATGTCGTCCGGGAGGAGGCCGTTGACGCGCATCGTCCACGTTCCGGTCGCCGGGCCATCGAGCGCCTCGCGCGTGTCGAAGTCGTAACCGCCGACGAAGACCGATGCCGCGAACGTCCCGGACGTGTCCCCCCAAGCCGCCTCGTTCCCAGGCGTCAGCTCGGCGCCAGGCGGGAAGAGTGCCACCTCGATCATCGTCTCGTGGCCGGTGTACGTGTCGGGGACCGTGCGCACGTCGGAGGGGTCACGGAAGAACACCTGCACGTCGACGCGCAGCCGCGCCCCGGGTGCGGTCTCGGCGACCTCGAAGGTCGTGTCCATGCAGCCGCCTGCCTTGACGCAGGTGTCCGCCGTCCCCGTGTCCTGGACGCCTGGCAGCGGGCCGCCGTCCCAGAACGCGGTCTCGCCGAACTCGAAGCCGTCCGCGATGCACGGGTCGTCGAGACCTAGGGCCGGGGCGACGACGCAAGGGTCCGGGGGCGGCGTCGGAGGCGGCGTCGGCTGCGGATCGAAGATGAACTCCGGCTCGGAGGACGAGGATGCGGCCGCGGGGGGTGCCTGCGCGTCCGTGCCCGCCGGTGACACGTCCTCGGCGAGGGGCTCGACCGAGCTTGCCTCCTCGGCACCCAGGCACCCGCTGAAGGCGGAAACGAACAAGGCAAGGGCCGCGGCGATCGCGCGCACGCGGGCGATTCCCGGTCGGACTGCTTGGCCTTTGGGTCTGGGGGGTGACGTCGTCACGAGAATCCCTCCGGGGCTTGCATCCTCTCGCGGAACTCCATCGCGCTCGAGATCGTCTCGTCGAAGAACTTCGTGCGCGCGGGGATGATCGGCAGCTCGATGCTCGTGCTTTCGCCGAGCTCGAGGGTGACGCCGTGCGTGTTGTCCACCGTGACGAAGCGCTCCTCCGTCCCGACGTACACG
>DATDQL010000004.1:0-6661 GCA_035292305.1 Thermoplasmatota archaeon | reverse complement strand
CATGTCACGCTCACGCCGGGAATTCGCCGGACGCGAGGCCGTCGCCATGCCGCGATGACGCGATTACGCGATGTCGATGGTCTTGCCGTTCCACTATCGCGTCATCGCGTAGTCGCGTGATCGCGGCATGTCACGCTCACGCCGGGAATTCGCCGGACGCGAGGCCGTCGCCATGCCGCGATGACGCGATTACGCGATGTCGATGGTCTTGCCGTTCCACTATCGCGTCATCGCGTAGTCGCGTGATCGCGGCTTGTCACGCTCACGCCGGGAGTTCACCGGACGCGAGGCCGTCGCCCTGCCACGATCACGCGATGTCGATGGTCATGCCGTTCCACTATCGCGTCATCGCGTAATCGCGGCATGTCACGCTCACGCCTTCCGCGACAACCTCTCCATCGTCCGCAGGAGCGCCGCCATCGTGTCCGGGTGCGCGAGGTCGGAGACCCACGCCTCCGGCCCGCCGTCCCGCAGGAACCGGTCGAACGCCGCGAGCGGCGCGGTCGTGATCGCCGACTTCGCGCTCGAGAAGGCGAGCGGGTTGTGCCCGCCGAGCGCCGCGGCGATGCCGACCGCCTCGCTCGGCGCGGCATCGCGGTCCGCGAGTCGCTGCGCCCACCCGTGCTCGACGCAGCGCGCGCCCTCGCGCACGGCGCCGTCGAGCAGGGCCTCGGCGAGCTCCTGCGTGGGTAACTTCGCGCGCGCGAGATCGGCGATGGGCGGCGGGAGCGGGATGCCGACTGGGACCTCCGTGAGGCCGATGCGCGCGGCCGGCGTCGCGAGTCGGATGTCCGATACGAGCGCGAGGACCGCGCCGCCAGCGAGCGCGGGGCCGTCGACGACCGCCACGACGGGGCGCGGGTACTGGAGGACGTCGCGGAAGACGCCCATGAAGCCGTGCGTGAACGCGACGAGCTCCTCCTTCTCGAGAGTCGGGAGCGTCTTGAGGTCGAGGCCGGCCGAGAACGCTCTCGCGTTGCCGACGAGGACGACCGGCCGGTCGCCCTGCGTCGCGTCGCGCCACGCGGGCCCGAACTCGCGAACGTACGTCGGCCCCATGACGTTGACCTTGCCGTCGTCCATGCGGAGGACCGAGACGCCGTCGCGATGCTCGACGCGGAACATGCGACCTCGAACGGGGTCGCAGGGGAATAGCTTTCGGGCGCGCCGGAAGGCCGCGATCGCACGACGACGCGGGCGCGCGGTGTGGAACAGACCCCGCCCCGTCCATCACGTCATCGCGTAATCGCGTCATCGCGGCTTGGCGCGCGTTCCCTCGGGCGGGCGGGATGGCCGCGATTACGCGATTGCACGAAAGGGATCAGGCCTTTCCCCATCCATCGCGTCATCGCGTGGTCGCGTCCTCGCGGCTGGACGTGCGTTCCCTCGGGCGGGCGGGATGGCCGCGATTACGCGATTACGCGATGGCCCGAAAGGGATCAGGCCTTTCCCCTTCCATCGCGTCATCACGAGGTCGTGTCCTCGCGGTTTGACGCGCGTTCCCGCAGCCTCTCCATCGCGCGCCGCAGCGCGTCGCGCGTCTCGGGTCGCACGACGAGGTCGGCCCACGCCTCCGCGCCGTCGCCCTGCTCGAACGCCGCGAACGACGCGTGCGCGTCCTCGAGGAGGAACCGTTTCGCCATCTCGTAGGCGAGCGGCGCGTGCGCGTCGAGGCGCACCGCGAGCTCGATCGCCGCCGGGACCGCCTCGCCACGAGCGACGAAGCGGTCGGCCCACCCAGAGCGCACGCACGCCTCGCCGCGCCGCACGGTCCCGAGGAGCGTCGCTTCCGGGAGCTCGGAGGCCGGGAGGCGGGCGCGCAGGAGCGCGACGAACGGCGCGGGGTACGGGAGGCCGACCGGGACGGCCGTGACGCCGATGCGCGTCGCGGGCGTCGCGACGCGGAAGTCCGCAGCGAGCGCGAGCACCGCGCCGCCCGCGATGGCGGGACCGTCGACGGCGGCGACGACGGGCCGAGGGTGCTCTGCGACGACACGGAAGACGTCGGTGAATGCGCGCGCGAAGGCCGCGACCTCCGCATGGTCCATCGCCGCGAGCGCCTCGAGGTCGAGCCCGGCGCCGAAGGCGCGCGCGTTGCCCGCCAGGACGACGGCGCGCACGCCCTTCGTGGCGTCGCGGAAGGCGGGGACGAAGCCGCGGGCGAACGTCGGTGTCATGACGTTCACTCGGCCGTCGTCCATGCGCAGGACGGCGACGGAGCCCGCGGGCTCGACGGCGAACATCAACCCCTCCGGCGCGCCTCGAGCAGGCTCGCGGCCTCGAGGAGCCCCGCCAGGATCGACTCCGGCGGCGGCGGACAGCCGGGGACGACGACGTCCACGGGGACGAGCGCGTGCGCGCCCCCGAGGACGTGCGGGCTTCCGACGAAGATGCCGCCCGTGATCGCGCACGCGCCGAGCGCCACGACGGCGCGCGGCTCGGGCGTCGCCTCGACGGTCCTGACGAGCGCCTCGGCGAGGTTGCGCGTCACGACGCCCGTCACGAGGAGCACGTCGGCGTGGCGCGGGCTCGCGACGAAGCGGATCCCGAACCGTTCGAGGTCGGTCACGGGGGACGTGGCCGCGTTCACCTCGACGTCGCACCCGTTGCAGGAGCCGACGTCGAGATGCCGGACCGCGAGGCTCCGTCCGAAGACGCCTTCGAGCTTCGCAAGGCGCGTGCGGAGCGCGGGCAGGTCGGCCGCGCGGGCCCCGACGACGAGCGGCACGCGCCGCTCGCCTGGCACGGGGACGCCCGCGCGCCAGGCGACGACGCCCGCCCGCCCGCAGGCTTTGCAGAAGATGCATGCGCCGAGGTCGAGCGCGTCCCGCGTGAGGGCGGGGGTCGGGCACACGCCCTCGCGGTACGCGGACGGGTCCTCGACCACGGGCGACCATGTGAGGGCCGTGCCGCCGCGCGGATCGTCCTCGACGTAGCTCCCGCGCCGCATCCGCTCGGTCAGAGGGTCGCCCATCAGGCGTCGCTCCCGGAGTAGGACAGGTTGAACGACTTGTTGATGAGCGGGAAGTCCGGGACGATGTTCCGGTGCACAGCCTGCTGGAGACCGCGCCAGTTGAGGAACGACGGGTCGCGCTGGTAGGCGTCCACGACGCGCCCGTCGGCGACGCGCGTCCATGCGAGGACCGCCCCGCGGCTCGCCTCGACGGCCGCGATCCCTTCACCCTCGCCCGACTCGACGACAGCGGCGGCGGGTCCGACGATCGGTGCGTCCCGCGCGATGCTCCGCAGGATCCCGAGGCTCGCGCGCAGCTCGTCGACCTTGACCGCCATGCGGCTCGCGACGTCACCCCCGCTCCGAAGCGACGGCGTCACGCGGATGCGGTCGTACGCGAGGCACGGCGCGTCCGCGCGTGCGTCGCGCGCGATCCCGCAAGCGCGAGCGGCCGGGCCGACGCAGCCGAGCAGCTCGGCGGACGCGCGCGGAAGGACGCCCGTGCCTTCGACGCGTTCGCGGAGGCCCGAGTGCTCCGTGACGAGCCGGACCGCCGACTCGACGCGGGGCGTCAACGCGTCGAGCGCGGTCGCGTACTCGCTCCAAGCCTCCACAGAAGGGGCCTGGAGCAGCCCTCCCGGGACGACCGTGTTCATGAGGAGCCTGTGCCCGAACAGACGCGCGTTCCATCGCATGCACGCCTCGCGCAGCGCGGCAAAATGCGAAGCGCCGGCGGAGAACGCGACGTCGGTCGCGATGCCTGCGAGGTCACCGAGGTGGTTGTACACGCGTTCGGCCTCGAGCATGGCCGTGCGGACGTCCTGCACGTCGTTCGGGACGTCGAGGCCGAGCGCCGCCTCGGCGGCCGACGAGAACGCGAGCGCGTGCGCGGCGGCGTTGTCCCCCGAGAGACGTTCGAGGAGCCGCGCCGCATGGTCGAGCCTGCGCCCGCGGACGAGAGTGAGCGTGCCCTTGTGCGTGTAGTTGAGCCGCAGCTCGAGGTCGAGGACGAGCTCTCCCGTCGTCGTGAACCGGAAGTGGCCGGGTTCGATCACGCCGGCGTGGATGGGGCCGACCGGGATCTCGAACACGCCCGCCCCTTGGTGCTGCACGAACGCGTACGACGACCGTTGCGCGCGCGCGTCCCCGTCGAGCGGGGCGCCTTCGACGTGCCCCGGAGGGTACGTGTCGTGGAACAGGAACGCGCGCGGGTCGACGTGGCCGACGGGCGCGAGGCCGGACCGGTCCCGGGCGGCGCGTTCGAACCAGTCGGCGGCCGGAAGGAACGACGTGAAGGAGCGGAACGTCCCCTCGGGACACGCGGACGTCGCGAGGAGAAGCTCCCCGGGGCGGCCCCAGCAGGCGCGGACCGATGGACGTTCGCCCGCGGTCGCCCACAGACCCTCGAACCACCAGCCCTCGCGCTGAAGACGCCGCGCCTCCGGGACCCATTCGTCCTCGGGGACGTCGAGCGTGGAGCCGCGCACGCGGCCCGCGCAGGCGAGGCGCGTCACGGGCCTCCTCCCGCAGCAGCGAGCGGCCCGCCGATGATCGCGAAAGCCCCGATGCCGAGCGCGACCGTGACCGTCGCGAGGACGACAAGCGCCGCGAGGACGTGCCACGGTTCGGTGAAGCGCTCGGACGCGGCGCCCTCCGCGGGGAACATGACGGCCGCGTGACGCGCGAAGCCGAGGAACGCGAGCACGAGCCCGACGAGCACGGGCACGGTCGCCCCCCAGGGGGCCGTGCGCACGGCCGCGGAGACGATGACGACCTTGCTCACGAACGGCGCGAACAGCGGCACGCCGGCCAGGGCGACGAAGCCGAGGAGAAGACCGCCCCCTGCGACGGGCGCGCGCCGCAGCAGGTCCTTGGTGCGCGCGATCTCCCTCGTGCCGGTGTGGTGCTGGATGCGCCCCGCGCTGAAGAACGCGAGCGCCTTCGCGACACCGTGCGCGACGATGTGAAGGTAGGCGCCGGCGACGGCAATCGGCGTCCCGATGCCGAGCGCGAAGGCCGCGAGGCCCATGTTCTCGACGCTCGAATGCGCGAGCAGGCGCTTGTAGTCCCGCGCGCCGAACACGAGCAGACCGCCGACGACGACCGTGAGCGCCGCGAACCCGAGGAGAAGCCACGGGACGTCGCCACCTGCCGCGATCGCCACGCGGCGGACGCGATCCACGGCGAGGAGCGCGCACGAAAGGAGGACTCCGGAGAGGAGCGCGCTCACGGGGCTCGGCGCCTGCGAGTGCGCGTCGGCAAGCCAGAAGTGCATGGGCACGAGCCCCGCCTTCGTCCCGTACCCGATGACGACGAGGACGAAGACCGCCCGCACGAGCTCCCGGTCCAACCTGTGGCCGCGTCGGCCGAGCTCGACCGCGGATAGCGTGGCCTCGCCGGTCCCGATCGCCGCCGCGACGAGGAGGAGCGTCGCGACGAACGCGATCATGATCCCCGCCGACGAGAGGACGAGGTACTTCCACGCGGCCTCGGTCGCCTGCTTCGTCCCGTGGTGGCCGACGAGGAGCGCGCTCGCGAGCGTCGTCGCCTCGACGCTCGCCCAGAGGATGCCGAGGTTGTCCGCGAGCGCGGCGACGCTCATCGTGGCGCCGAACGCGAGCAAGAACCCGTAGTAACGCCGCAACGGCTTCTCCGTGCCCGCGCTCACGAGCGCGGCGAGGAAGCCGAGGGAGAGCACGAGGGCGAGGACGAGCGCACCGGGCGCGTCGAGGATGAGCGCGTCGTCGAACGCGGCCACGCGCTCGCCCGCGGCGAGGGCGCGGAAGTCGAACGCCGCGACGGCCCCGCTCGCGGCGAACGCGACGACGGCGACCCACGGGCCCCAGCGACGCGGGAGGGCGGCGACGAGGCCGGCCCCGACGACGAGCGGCGCGAGGACGAGGACGAGCAGGCGCTACTCCCCCAGCGTCTTCATGGCGGTGACGTCGAGGTCGTCAAACGTGTCGCGGATGCGGTAGAACAGGATACCGAAGAGGACGAGGAGGACGAGCACGTCGAGAAGGACCGCGAGCTCGACCCCGAGCGGCAGACCCTCGGTGAGCGCGAGGCTGAGGAGGAACGCCCCGTTCTCCGTGGTGAGGAGCCCTAGTGCCTGCGTGATCGCCTTCCGCCGCGTCGCCATGGCGAGCAGGCCGAGGAAGACCGTCCCGAGGCCGGCCACGGCGACGACGCGGTCCTCCGGGTCCGTGAACGGGACCGAGTCCGCGATCTCGACCGACGCGAGGATGCACAGCCCTCCCGCGAACAGGCTGAGGGGGATGTTCAGGACCGGATCGAGCTCGCGGCCGGTCGCGAGCCGCCGACTCAGCCAGCCGACGTAGGTGGGCGTGAGGATCCCCTTCACGACGAGGATCGCGACGCCGAACGCCGCGATGGCGACGCGGTGCGTGGCCGCGCCCTCCACGAGGACGAGGCCGCCGAGGAACCACGACTGGGCCGCGTACGTCCGGATGACCGGAGTCAGGCGCTTGTCGGCGAGGGCGAGCCCCGCGGACGTCGCGACCGCGACCGCGAGCCACGTGACCGCGGTCACGCGCCGGGCCCTCCGAGGAGCGCGACGGTGCTGCCGAGGAACGCGAGGAACGCGGCCGCGACGAGGAAGTGCGCCGCGCGGAAGAGACGCGCCTTGGCGGTCAGCGACTCCAGGACCGCGAGGACGGCGGACGCGGCGACCGCGACGCCGATCAC
>DATDQL010000003.1:0-4058 GCA_035292305.1 Thermoplasmatota archaeon | reverse complement strand
AGGGAGGGGGGGTATGTAGTCTTTTTCCTCCGCCGTAGGACGGCCCGGCCGGGCGCCCGGAGATCGGGGAGCATGTCGCGCGTCCGACGGCGGCGTCGGCCGGCGCCCGCCGGCCGGTCGCGCTGCCGGAGACCGAACCATAAAGGTCACAATCCGGGTCCGCCGCTTGAAACGTGGAAGGCGGTCGACGCGCGTGCGGGTCATGGTCGTGGACGACGAGGCGGCGCTCCTCGACAGCACGGTCGCGCTGCTCACTGAGCTCGGGTTCGAGGCGTATTCCGCCTCGGATGCTCGCGGGCTCGTCGGGACGTTGCGCAGGGTCAGGCCGGACGTGCTCATGCAGGACGTCCGGATGCCGGGGCTCGACATCGCAGCGCTCGTCCGCGAGATCCGGGCCGACGCGGTCGTGGCGGACATCCCGATCCTGCTCTTCTCGGCCGGGATGGATCTCGAGGAGCTGCGCGCGAAGCTCGGCGTCGACGGCGTGCTCGAGAAGCCGTTCCATCCCGCCGAGCTTCGGGCGGTGCTTGAGCGCGCCGCCAGAGCGCCGGTGCCCGTGTGAGAACGAAACCTTCGAGCCCTGCAGGTCGTTCCCGAAGCGACATGGCGACGCCCCGTGTCCCGCGCGGCGAGCGCACGCTGAAGGCGGCGTGGGCGCTCCTGCAGGCGGAGCGCCGTCGCGATGCGCACCATGCGCGTCCCCACCCGACGTGCACGCTCTGTCGCGACGCTGAGCGGCTCGTCGCGAGCCGCGTCGCCGAGCTGCTCGGGACCGCGCGTGAGGAGGCCGCGTCCGAGACCGTGACCGAGGTCGGCCACGAGACGATCGCTCGGGCGGGTGACGTCCTCCACGCGGAACGAGTGTGGGAAACGCACATCCGAGAGGTCCCACACGAGAGGGGCCGGTGCGAACACCCCGCGTTCCGCGAGCAACTCGACGCGACGACCGCCGGCCTCCTCGCCGCGGCGCGCCGCGAGGCGGAAGCCGAGGTCGTGCGACGTCGCGGCCGCGTCGGATAGTGGTCGCAGGCGCAGATGCTATGCGGCCGGCGCGCGCTCGGCGTCCCGATGACGGTCCTCTTCGAGACGAAGGGCCCGGTGGTCCTCGTCACGATCTCGCGCCCCGAGGCGTCGAACGCCCTCGACCCCGAGACGAGCGACGCGCTCGTCGACGCGTGGAAGCGCTTCCGGGACGACGAGGCGCTGAGGGTCGCCGTGCTCACGGGCGCGGGAGAGAAGGCGTTCTGCGCGGGGGCGGACGTGAAGAAGATGGAGGCGTGGTACCATCGCGTCGCGCCCGAGCGTCGGCGCGAGGTCTGGGACCGCGAGCCCGGGCTCGGGGGCATCACGCGAAACCTCGACGCCGGGAAGCCCGTCATCGCCGCGATCAACGGTCACTGCCTCGGCGGCGGCCTCGAGCTCGCGCTTGCGTGCGACATCCGGTTCGCGAGCGAGAACGCGACGTTCGCGATGCCCGAAGTGAAGATCGGGCTCATCCCGGGTCAGGGCGGCACGCAGCGCCTGCCGCGCACGGTCGGCCCCGGCGCCGCGCTCGAGCTCATCCTCAGCGGGGAGCCGATCGACGCGCGGCGAGCCCTCGAGATCGGCCTCGTGAGCCGAGTGCTCGCGCCGCCGCAGCTCGTGACCGAGGCGTTGCGGCTCGCGGAGACGATCGCGCGCCGCGCGCCGCGCGCGGTGCGCCACGCGCGAGAGGCGGTCTTGCGTGGCCTCGAGATGCCGCTCGACGCCGCGCTGCGCCTCGAGCAGGCCCTCGCGGACCCGCTGCGCGACAGCGACGACAACCGCGAAGGGCGCAAGGCGTTCGAGGAGAAGCGCGGTCCGAACTGGACGGGTCGTTAGGGCGACCGGGGTAGTCGTGGATTCGTGCACCATGCCGTGAGGCGCCGTCCCTGAACGGGGGCCGGCCGGGACGCGCCGAAAGACTCTTCCGACCGGCCGCGGCTCCTCTCGCGAGGGTTCCCATGAAGGTCACGAAGCCCGTCCGCGCGTTCATGTGCCGCGTCCCGTGCGACCAGGTCTGCTTCACGAAGATCAAGGTCTGCCTTTGACGGCGGGGAGCGCTGACGCAGGAGCGTCCCGTGAGGCGTGGCTTCCGGCGAGCCTCCGACAGGTCGGGGACGACAATGCGGAGGTCGTCCTCCCGCCGCCCTTGTTCTTCCTCGTCCCCGCGCTCCTCCTGCTGCTGCTCGAGATGCCGTGGCCGACGACGCTCCTCGCGCCCCCATGGCGGTGGATCCTCGGGGGCAGCCTGCTCGCTTCGTGGGTCGCGCTCCAGGGCTGGGCCGCGGTCACGATGACGCGCGCGGGGACGACGCCGCTCCCGGCGCGGCCTACCACGGCCATCGTCGACGGAGGCCCTTACCGCTTCACGCGTAACCCGATGTACGTGAGCTTCGCGCTCATGACGGCGGGGATCGCGGTCCTCGCAGGCTCGGCGTGGGCGCTCGCCGCGGTCCCGGTCGGCGTCGCCGGGATCACGTGGGGCGCGATCCAACGCGAGGAGCGGTACCTCGAGCGGAAGTTCGGGGACGCGTACCTGCAGTACAAGCGGCGGGTCCGTCGCTGGATCTGAATGGGAGGGTCAGTCCGCGGCCCGACGTCGGTTGGTACGGCGGTCTGCGGCTGACCGGACGTGCGGTCGCGGCCGACCTTGAGCGTCTTGTGGAACGATCCTCCCCGCAGTCTCCGGACCGTTCCGGAACTTCCATCGCAGTCCGCGCGGGCGCTCCCGTCGATGCCACGCGACCAGGTTGCCATCCTCGCCTGCGCGCTCCTCGCCTCCGCGCTCGTTGCGGGATGCGTGGACGCGCCGAAGCCGCGCGGCGTGCCCGGCACGAGCGCGCACCCGGCGAGCGACGTCATGTACGTGTTCCTCCGCGACGACTCGATGCGGCCGAAGCAGACGTGGGTGACGCCCGGCACGAACGTGATGTTCGAGGACCTGCAAGGCGCGGCCCACGTCCTCGAGATCCAGAACGTCGACAACCGCACGATCGAGGTGGCCGCGAACGGGACCACCGTGTTCGCCGCGCTCGAGCTCGGCGACATCCGCCTCGTGTGCAGGGTGCACGGCGACGCCGACATGCGCGGTTGGTTGCACGTGGTGGCGCCGCGGGACGGCGCGTCGTAGCTCTCGCCAGCCGTGGCGGCGACCTTGAGGCCCCGTGAGGTCCCAGGGCGACGCGCCGGCTCCCGGGATGCGCCCCATCGTCGTGATGCCCTATGCGGGCCGCCGAAGGCTTTTCAGGCCGTCAAGCGGCTGGGGTGCGAGGCGTCCCCATGCGTCCCCGCGCTCCGCTCACCGTCTTCGTCGCCGCCGTGCTCCTCCTCGTCCCGGCGCTCGCCGGCGCCCACTCGGAGCGTTCCCTGGAATCGCTCGCCCGTGGAGGCTCGGTCCCGGACCCCGACCGCGCCCCGAGCATGGTCCTCGACGTATGCAAGACCGGCGAGTGCGACTACGAGGACATCCAGGCGGCCGTCAACGACGCGACGGACGGAGCGCTCATCCGGATCTGGCCCGGCCTCTACGAGGAGCTCCCGAGCCGCGCGGCCCCCGACTACTCGCCGCCCCCGGCGAGCGGGGACTACTTGGGTCTCGGCATCGAGGGCGACTACGGCGGCGGCATGTCCTTCGAGGACCAGCTCGCGTACCCGAACGCGGTGAACCTCGTCGCGATCCTCGGGAAGCACGACATCACGCTGCGCGGGATGGGCGACGACCCGGGCGACGTCGTCATCGACGTCGCGTTCGCCAAGCACGTCGGCATCCGCGCGGACCGCGCCGACGGCGTCGTGTTCCAGAACTTCCAGGTATGGCACGCCGTCGAGCACGGCGTCTACGCGATGGACCTCGACGGCGCCTGGCTCGACCACGTCGGCGGCTTCTACTCCGGCGAGTACGAGCTGTTCTACTACGCGATGGACCACGGCGTCATGCGCGACTGCGAGGCCGTCGGAGGCGGCGACTCGGGCATTTACATCGGCGGCTCCCCGGTCACGCCCGGGCGCTTCACGACGGAGGTCGCGGACTGCTGGTC
>DATDQL010000002.1:0-3755 GCA_035292305.1 Thermoplasmatota archaeon | reverse complement strand
TGTACGATCCGTGGCCCCTCGCGGGGGCGTGCATGTCCGTCGTCACGTCGGTCGCGTTCGCGTGCGTCGGCCGCGTGGTCGAGCGGCGCACCGTCGAGAACGCGGGACGCGTCGCGAACGCGCTGTTCGCGACGTGGTGGTACTGCCTCGCGGGCCTCGGATTCACCTCCGCGGGCTTCGCGATCGCCGCCGCGTTCGGCGCCGCGGACCTCGCGCTCCACATCGTGCTCCTCAACGCCGCGCTCGTCGTCCTCTGCGTCGCGCTCTGGGCGCTCGTCTACTACTTCGCCTACATCTTCTCCGGCAGCACGCGCTCGCTGGTCCCGCTCGCGCTCTTCTACGCGGCGCTCTACCTCCTCTTCACGTACCTCATCGCCGCCGCGCAACCCGTCGGTGTCGAGGTCGCCCGGTGGGGGTCGAAGATCGTGTACGCCCACGACCTCTCCGCGAGCCCGCTCGTGAGACCCCTCGGGCTCGCCTTGCTCGGGCCTCCGGCCATCGGCGCCGTCGCGTACTTCTCCCTCTATTTCAAGGTCGACGACCCCGTGCAGCGCTACCGCATCGGCGTCATCGGAGGCAGCATCGCCGTCTGGTTCGGGAGCTCCATCGCCGCATCGATCGCGGGCGTCAACGACGAGGCCTGGTGGCGGCCCGTCAGCAGCGGGATCAGCGGCGTCGCCGCCGTGTTCGTGCTCATGGCGTATCGGCCGCCCGCATGGATCCGCGCGAGACTTGCCGACGCGGCCCCGGGCTGATCACGGGTCCGGCGCGTCGACGACCTTCTCGGCGTACGTGATGGGCACGTCGCTGCCGTCGAGGAGGCCGAAGAGGCTGTCGAGACCCGTGCGCATCACGGGATGCGTGCTCGAGGCCTCGCTCGCATGCCCTGCGAGACAGGCCGGGTTGTTGTCCTCGATGGGCGCGCTTCCGAGGAGCGCATCCGTGCCGGTCGTCCCTTGCTCGGCGCAGGAGCCGCGGAGGACCGTGTGGAACGTCGTGGGGATGCCGACGCCCCGCAGCGCCGTCGCCATCTCGCGGCCCTGATCGTACGGGACGAGCCCGTCGTTGATCGCGTGGACGACGATCGCGTGCTGGAGTCCGCCCACGCGGATCCCGCCCGCGCGCAGCGCCGCCGACCGGCGCACGTACTCCATCGGGACGTCGGTCGGCGTGCCGCCGGTCTCCTCCTCGATCTCGCCGGCAGCGGGGTGCTCGACGGCCTTGGCCTCGGCCCACGTCTCGGCGAGCATCGACACGCCTTCGACGTCGATCCAGTCGTCGAAGACGCCCGGCGTCTCCGCGAGCGCGTAGCCGGCGATCGCGCCGCCCATGCTCACGCTGAACATCACGGCGCGGTCGATGCCGTACTCGTCCTGGAGGTCGACGGCGGCGGCGACGCTCTCCTCGGCACCCTCGCGCACCTGGAACGTCTGGCCGTAGTCCATCGCGACCGCGACGTATCCCCGGTCCGCGACCTCGCGGAGGTGGTTCAGCCAACTCGGGTCGACGTGGTGCCCGTAGCCGTGCGCCATGACGACGAGCACGGTGGGCTGCGGCCCGCCTGGATCCGGCAGCGCGAGGAGGCCGTCCGCGGGACGCCCGTTCACATGCACGGTGTAGGGGACGATCGTCGAGCCGGCGAGCGCCGGGACGGCGAACGGGATCAGGAGCAACGTGAGCGCGGCTGCTGCAGCCTCCCGACGCATGCGGCCGGAGCTACCTTCCCTGCACTTGAAAGGTTCGGCGTCACACCGGCGCGCATGCCGAACGTTGATAGGGATGCATGAGAGTCCGAGCCCGAGGCTGCCGGTTGCGTTCGCTCGGGTGGGTGACAATCCTCGCGCTCGTCGCGCCGGCGGCGGCCGCGTTCGACCTGCTCGCGGAACGCGCGGAGGAGCTGCCCGAGGGGTGCGCGCGCGAGTCGACGACGACGCTCGCCTGCGTTTGGACGGTCACGTTCGGGCCAGGATCGAACGGGTTCTTCACGTCGGACTTGCCCGCTCCGGGCCGCGCCATCCTCGACGTGATCGTCGAGGCCGAGCGGCCCCCGCCGTACGGGTGGCGACTCCTGCGGAACGAGAGCTTCGTCACGGGTGGGTGCTCGGGCTGTCCGATCAACTCGGTGCTGAACATCGAGGCGCCCACCGGTCAGCCGGGATCTCAGGAGTGGCGCAACCTCGTCGAGGCGTACGCGGGATCGACGCTCGCGTTCGTCCTCAACGAAGAGACGAGCGAGGTCCTCGTGACGGCGCCGGCGACGCTTCGCGTCCAACTCCTCCTCGTGACGCTCCCCCAGGGCGTCGCCGCCCCGTCCGTGCCGGCAGCCACGGCCGACGATCCGCACGTGCTCGATCGTGCAGGCGACGCGGAAGGCGACCCCTGGAACGACATCATCGCGGCGTGGTTCGACGACTCGTACCTCGACGACGACCTGGTCGAGGTGCACGTGAATGCGCCCCTCCTCTCCGAGTTCGACCCGGAGGAAGCCGCCGACCGGCCATTCTATCGGGTCCGGTGGACGCTCCTCGGTGACAGCACCGAGCTCGACTGGAACCTGCTCCGCGTCGAAGGCGACTGGCGATGGACCGCGCACGTCCACCACAGGTTCGTCCACTCGCAGGAACGCCCGTGCGGATACGAGGCCGGTCCCGAGGCCGACCTCATCGCGCGATTCGACGAGGAGACGGGCACGCTCTCCGCGTGGATCCCGCTGTCGTTCATCGGCGACCCTGACCCGCACGCGCGCTTCACGAACATCAGTGCGCAGTCCTTCGGCTTCCCCGACATCGCTGAGGTCCCCGTGCAGGGGGTCGCCTGTGGATTCCCCGTCGTGTTCGACGACGCGACCGACAACGTCCGCCCCTTCGCCGTTGGCGGCCCGGAAGTCTGGCGCGAGCTCCGCGGGGCCCCTGCGGTCGCGGCGCCCGACGCGGCCCCGTGGTACCGAGACCCGCTCGCGCCGGACAACGTGCCCGACACCCTGAGCGCCGTGAGCGTGCTCGGCGCCATCGGCACGGCAGGGGGAGGCTACGTCCTCCTCCGGCGGCGCCGGGCGCGCATGCATACGCACATCGCGGAGGTCGACGCCGCGTTCGGGCTGCACGCGACGGACGCCGAAGCCGCGCTCAAGGCGCTCGAGGACCTCGAGCACCGCTTCGACCAGATGATGCTCGACGGGAAGCTCGACGAGAAGCAGCACGACCTTCTCGCGCGGCGCATCGAACGTTCCGCGTACAAGATCCTGAAACTGCGGCGCGGCTGAGCCATACCCTCTCGCGAGAGACCTTTTCGCCGCCCTCGGTCCCGTCCGCGACGTGCCGCTCCTCCCGCTCGCCCCCTCGCCGCTCGCGGACGTCGACCCGTGGCTCCTCGGCACGATCGCGATCGCGGTCGCGTCGGTCGCCCTCGAAGCCGCTCGCCGCGTCCAGAAGAGGAACGGTTAAACGCGACCGTGCCTACCGGCGACCGTGCGCACGGGGGCCGCGCTCGCGCTCATCCTGCTCTCCGCAGCGCCTGCGCTCCCCGTGGCCGCGGCGCCGCCGACGAGCGCCGAGTACGTGCTCCAGTTCACGCACGCGCTCGCCGTCGACGAGCGCGCGGACCTTCTCGCGCTCGGTGTCGTGCCGGAGGACCTGTCGCTCTTCCCGGGAGCCGTCGCACGCCTCACGCCCGCGCAGGCGGACGCGGTCGCGCGTCGCCCGTACGTGGAACGGCTCGACCGCGAAGAGGCGATCGAGCTGCACGTCGACTCGAGC
>DATDQL010000001.1:0-3845 GCA_035292305.1 Thermoplasmatota archaeon | reverse complement strand
CGTCATGCTCGTTTGTTGGGCTTCACGAGCAGCGTGGCGTCGGCCAGACCGCGCTCGCCGGCAGGGGCCCGACGTTTCGCCCGGACAAGTCCCGATGTCGTTGCCGCCTGCGCATGATCCCCGTTTCCGGCGGCGGCTTCGAGCGCGGGCCCGACCGGCTTCGTGCCCTTCGTCCCCCCTCGTGCCTTCTCCGCCATGGCTTTGAACGTCGCAACGGCAGGATTGATACCGCGCCCCCGGTCTCGCCTCTTGAATGCCACGCCCGCCTGGCCGGCCAAGGTATTTGAAGGTCCACGCGGACTCCGGGCCCACTTAGGGGAGAGGAGGCAGAGCGAATGCGGTCCATCGTCCTCGCAGCCACGCTCGTCGTGACTCTCGTCGCCGCGCCGGTCGCGGGCGCCGCGACGGCTAAGGTCACGTTCTTCGGGCACGTGTTCGCGTCCGGGCTCAATGCACCGATGCCCTCGAACGACCAGCCTCCCGAAGGCGAGGAGGTGTTCGGCGTCGGCTCGACGAACACGTGCACCCCGGTCGGGACGTTCGACAACTACATCCCGCCCCCGCCGCCGACCGCGTCGCCCGGCGTGGACTGCGACAAGGACCCGCAGAACAAGCTCGCGCTGTTCTCGTCCGCTGGGTTCGTCGACGTCAAGGGCCGGGACGAGTTCAACTCGAAGGGCGACTACACGCTCTTCCACAACGAACGCGGCTCCACGAAGGCGATCCAGCTCGACCCTGCGGAGGACGTGACCGCGTCGCTCTGGATGAGCCTCGACCCGATCCACGTCTGGTACGTCGGCGGCGGCTCGAACGAGACCGACTGCCCTTACGCGAACCCGCGCGACGTCGGCTGCGTCTACCCGTACTGGGGCTGGGACCCCGGACTTTGGCCCGATTGGGTCGTGAAGGCGACGCTCTACGCGGCGGTCCTCGGCGACCACGGGTCGGATCCGTCGAAGGCCCCGCCGATCCACGAGGCCCTGACCGCAGGGACGGCCCGCGTCATCGCCGAGGGCGAGACCGCGCCGATCCAGGTGGTCAACGGGCTGCCGGGGAACCCGAACGTGCACCAGTTCGTCGTGAACCTCGGCAAGCCGAAAGCGACGACGATCGAGCGCGAGGAGAGCTTCTTCCTCGTCTTCAGCTGGTACTCGAAGACGGGCGACACGAAGTACACGTTCCACTACTGGCGCCTCTGGGCCGGCGAGTTCTTCCCGCCCGTCTACACGCTCCCCGTCACGAACGCGTTCGACGTCGAGCTCGTCATCCCGAGCTTCGTGTACGACAAGCTCGTGATCGTCGGCGTCATAAACACGCCCTGGGGGAGCTACGACGTCGACCCGTCGACGACGCGGCTCACGATCGAGGAGAAGGCGACGAGGCGCGAGGTCACGCCGCTGCGCGTCTCCACGTTCTCCGACTACTCGACCGCGCACGGCGGCCACTACAAGCCCGTCAACGAGACGTGGGTGTGGGACTACAAGGGCGACCGGCTCGCGCCCGGCACGTACACCGCGACCGTCACGGCCGAGAACTGGGCGCATTCCGCGCGCGGCGCGTGCACGGCGGAGTTCACGATCCTCCCCGACGGATCCCCCGGCCCCGTCACCGTCGGCGCCTGCGGCGAGCGCACCGCGAGCGACGAGCTGGTCGAGGAGCTGCGCAACCTCGAAGGCGAAGGCCGCGACGGCACCGACCTCTCGCCGGGCCCGCTCCCGTCGATCTCCGTCCTCTCTTCGGACGCCCACGCCGTCCCCGGTCCGGGCGCGCTCCTCGCGGCCCTCGCGCTCGCGGGCCTCGCCTTCGCCGCCAGGAGGGGACGGCCGTGACCGCCGCGCCGCGGGGCCCGCGTCCACGCGCCCGCCGCGCATTCGCTGTCGCCGTCCTCACCGCGCTCGTCACCGCCGGCTGCCTCGGCAACGACGAGCCGGTCGCGACGGCGTCCACGGATCTCCGCGACGCGGTCGGAGACCGGACCGCGGACGCGATCGAGGCGCGCGCCGCGCTCGTCCCGCGGAACTATTCCTTCCCCGAGCAGCGCTCGCTCCCGCAGGTCGTGCTCTACAAGAACGCGACGATCGACTCGACCGCGAACACCGGGTACGAGGACCGCAACGATCGCGGCGGCAACCACCACGGCGTCAAGATCTTCGCGGAGGACTACTCCGGCGTCATCCCACCCGGGCAGCCTGTCGAGATCCGCGTGAACCTCCTCGCCGCGATGACGGCCGGCCAGAGCGCGGACCTCGACATCTACGTCGACGTCCCCGGCACGCGCACGGACTTCGACCCGAGCTCTCAGGACGAGTTCAACTGGAAGTTCACGTCGAAGTCGCGCACGGTCTCGACCGTCGGAGTCGCCGGCGCGAAGCACGAGATCGGCGTCGCCGCCGCGAACGGGAAGATCGCTCCCGGCCAGCAGCTCGCCTACACCCTCGTGATCGAGCTCACGTACGTCAAGGACGTCCTCACGCCGTTCCACCCGTGGGCGATCGAGCTCCCCGAGAACGCGAGCGGCCTCGTCATCTCGAGCGTGAAGGGCTCCGGCCCCGAGCACGTGCGGTCGCGGTTCATCGTCCTCGACCCCGAGGACGAGCCCGTCGGCCTCGTCGACTTCAACGACATCGCGATCCCGACGCAGAGCGTCTTCGTCGCGACGAACGGGCCGGGCACGTACGTCTTCTACGCGTGGGAGATGACGGGCGGCTTCCTCGAGGTGCAGGCGGACGTCCCCGTCCCGATGCGCGACGCGCGCCCCCTCGAACAAGTCGAGGTCGCCGCCGTCGATTCCGCAGCCCCCGCCCCGGGCTTCCCGGCCCGCGACTGGACGCACGACGGGGCGACGAAGACGCCCGGTGCATCGGGCGGCACCGCGAGCTTCAGCGTCACGGGCGCGTTCCCGCTCCGCATCACGCCGACGATGGGCGAGGGCGCGACCGGCGCCGCGGAGGTCCGGATCACGAGCCCGCTCGGCGTCGTCGCTTCGATGCAACGCGTCGCGCGGTTCGATCAAGGCGAAGACCGGCTCGGGTACACGCAGGACGAGTTCAACACCGAGTTCTACCCGGTGAACCTCGCGAAGGGCGAGTACAAGGTCGAGTTCGTGAACGACGCGCCCGCGCTCGAGATCGGGCACGTCGTCCTCGCGTACGTGAGGTAGTGGAGAAGGGGCGTGCCACAAGCCGTGAAACGATACGGGACCGAGACGGGACGGAGCATGCACGACCGGAGGTCCTGCGTCATCGCCGTTTTCGCGCTCGTCGCCCTCGCGGCCACGCCTCCGACCTCCGCCCAGGACGTCCCGCCCGAGGTCGCGGAGCGGCCGACGACGGACATCACGTTCTACGGGCACGTGTTCGGGTTCGGCCGCGCCGCGCCCATGCCGATGAACACGGAGTTCCCCGTCGGCGAGGCCGACCTGAGCGGCGGCGTCACGGGCGACGGCTGCGGCGTCGACGCGACGGGCACGTCCACGCCTCCCTCGTGCGACAACTCGCCCGGCGACGAGGTGTGGCTCTACACGACCGCGGGGTTCGTGGACGCGACGAGCCGTTTCGACTTCTCGTACGAGAACACGCACAACGAGCGCGGCCTCACGAAGGACTTCGTCCTCGACACGACGAAGCCGATCAAAGCCACGTTCTACATGAGCGCGGACACGCACCCGTGGCTGTTCGTCATCTCGGACCCGAACGGGCAAGGCACGCCCGCGGACCCCGAGGACCTCCCGTGGGCCGTCCCCACCTGGAACTGGGACCCTGGGACGCTACCGAAGTGGCAGATCCAGGCGACGCTCTACGCCGCCGTCCTCGGCGAATACGGCGGCCAGGCGAACACCGCGCCCG